>CAYTUO010000010.1:0-19668 GCA_964441015.1 uncultured Pleurocapsa sp. | reverse complement strand
AAACTGAAAAAGACAATGTTTCAGCTAAATCTCTTTTTAATAGCTAATTGCAAATTAGGTTTTTAATAGTTTATTTTAGGGGTTCAACTAGGGGTGTATAAGTTGATATACAATTTCTGTATATTTTCTGTATAAGTTATCAATTAGACAATAACATAAAGACAACATAAAATCGCCTGAATGAGTCATTTTTTACAAAAGCTTTAAAATCTATTATCGTTCTCCTTACCATCTCTACTAAAAGATCTTAGACAAATAACTGATAGAGAATTTGTCATATTTAAATCTATTGTTACGTAGAGAGAGAGAAAATCTAAAATCGCATCGTACTTGGGAGAACTCGTTTGATTGACATACTCCAATGCGCCCCAACTGCCCCATTTACTGGGCTGAGCAATGTCGCTGAAGTTGATAAATAACCCCCCCCCTAACTCAAACCATCGCTGGATGTACTCTCGATAAATCTCTCCCATGCGCCGATCGCGATTGGCTTCGATAAACAACTTGGTAATCCCTTCATGATTTTCAACGCCGCCAAAGCCTGCTAAATGTTGACCTCCTTCATAGGCAATAAGCTGCAAATGCTCTTGCTGAGCTAACTCGACATGATCCTCGATCCAGTCGTAGGCTTGTTGTAGTGCGCCGCCTTTGGGACTGTTGCTGAGGACTCCTCCTTTGGTAATTTCGTCAAAGAGTTTGTTGAGTCCGCCATCGGCTTCTGTGGCCCAAACGATCGCCTGTGCTTGATGTTCTGGCGAACCAATGTAATGACCGAAGTAAGGCGCGATCGCGATCGCATCGATACCAGAGTCGGCGTGAGATAGGGGCCGATCTGCCCAAGCGTAGGATAAAGCTTGCTTGGCTACCTCGATGTTAGCCGCTTGTCCCCCCATAACTCCAACAACGCGATCTTTTTCTTCCCCAAAAACTTGCTCCCAGAGTTGGATAATTTCAGTGGTGCGCTTGCTGTACCAATTAATTCCTTTGGTATAGTCAGAATTACTGCTGTTGGGCCAGGTATTTTTTCCCTGTTGCGCCACCCAACGATTTTGTTCAAACACGCCATTCCACACTTCATTGGAGTATTCTACATAGACTTGGCGATCGCCTTCGAGGTGGTCTTTGACGTAACGAGCAAAGTGGGTGACGTACTCGTCAGTAGCTCCGTGAGGCATACAAAACCAAGGATCGCTATGGGTTCGATTGACCAGTTCAACCATAATTTCTACCGGAACACCGCGATCGGAATATCTAGCCGATTGGGGCGTGGGGCGATCGCGCCATTGACTTTGAGTAGAATGATTGGTTGCCATCCAATCCATAAAGCGAAACACTTTAAAATCTTTAACCTTCTCGATAAAATCGGGGTTAAAGATTTGACTTTGGTAAGTTTTTTCCTCGGCGGCGGAAATGACCCGAATGTTGCGAATGTAGTTGCCAGTTTTGTTAGGATCGGTAGCCGTAATTTTTAACCAGATCCCGCCATCGGAGGGAGTCACATCAATAACATCTCTGCCAGGCGTGGAAGTCAGTTCATCTTTTTTAGCATCAAAACCATATTCGAGAGTGCCTTCTCCGTCGTAGAGAACTAAGTATTGACCGCCCCAATAGCGACCGCCGATTTCTCGATACAAAAGCGTGCCGACACTCGTATATTGAACGCCATCATCGCGATCGCCCAGGGATCTGACCCAGCCATTTTCATCTAGGTCTAACTTCTCAAATTCGTTGGTGTCCCAAGTTTTTTCGTTTTGAGTTCTCCAAGTCCGAGAAGATTTGAAGCCATCAATAAAGGGCATTTGCGTTGACCAATCTGCAATCGTGTTGAGATTCGTTCCTATCGAGACAACGATTTCTTGAGAATCGATCGCCTCTTTAGCTAGATTAAAGTTTGAAAAGCAAGCAGGAATTAGGAAAGATAAACCGATTGCTAGCAAAAAAGCAATAACCAAAGAATATGTACTTCTAGCTTGTTTATTTCTTGTAAACATTTTTTTGACTTTTTGGCGGTCAATCAGCCTGGTTCTCCTAAATATGATGCTATGGTAGACTTGCTTACCTTATCCTCGCACAGAGCTTACGTACTTCAGTCGTATGTTGTCCCAGGTACTTGTTGTTATTGTTAACTACCGAACGCCAACGCTAACCATTGACTGCTTACGCTCTCTCGACAGTGAAATTAAATCATTGCCAGGGACTAAGGCGATCATAGTAGACAATGATTCAGGCGAGCGATCGGCACAACAAATAGAATCAGCCATTAAAACTCAAGGTTGGAGCGAGTGGGCAAGCGTTTTAGCAGCCGAACACAATGGGGGCTATGCTTTTGGCAACAATCTCGCCATCCGCCCAGCGATCGCATCTTCTCATCCTCCCGACTACCTTTTCTTGCTCAATCCAGATACCATCGTGCGTCCTGGTGCCTTAAAAACCTTGGTAGATTTCCTGGAAAAACACCCCCAAGTCGGAATAGCTGGCAGTCGCTTGGAAGATATCGACGGCACTCCCCAACAGTCAGCCTTTCGCTTTCACACTATCTTGAGCGAGTTCGATCTGGGTTTGCGCCTGGGAATCGTGTCTCAGGTACTAGCAAAGTGGGTCATTGCGCCGCCTGTGTCAGAGGTTGCTTGCGAAACGGATTGGGTAGCTGGTGCCAGCATGATAATTCGTCGCCAAGTATTTGAGTCAGTCGGCTTAATGGACGAAGACTACTTTATGTATTACGAAGAAGTCGATTTTTGTTTGCAAGCGAAAAAAGCAGGTTGGAGTTGCTGGTATGTTCCTGAAAGTCGAGTTGTGCATTTAGTCGGACAGAGTTCGGGGGTAACGAATCCGAAAACTCCCGCTAAACGCCGTCCGCAGTATTGGTTCGATTCTCGGCGACGTTACTTTCTCAAAAACCACGGTCGGCTGTATGCTACTTTAGCAGATGCTTTTTGGCTATTCGGATTCACCCTTTGGAGAGGACGCAACCTAATTCAAAAAAAACCCACTAATGACCCACCCCATTTACTCAAAGATTTTTTTCGCAATAGCCTACTCGTTAAACCCTAACAATAACCCCTCACATGACTACGCAAACCCAACTCACAGAAGAACGCCAACAACAAAAAACTGCTACTTTGGGACTGTGGGAACAAATTAGAGAAGACTGGATCGCGCACGGATGCGATTGGACAAAACCAGGATTTCGCGCGGTTGCTGTTCATCGGTTTGGGGTTTGGAGAATGACCATTGAACCCAAATTTTTACGCGCTCCCTTAAGCATTTTCTATCGCTTTTTATATCGTACCGTTCGCAATCTTTATGGAATCGATCTTCCTTATACCGTTCAACTAGGTCGTCGCGTTATTATCGAACATCAAAGCTGTATTATCATTCACGGAGATTCCGTTATTGGGGACGACTGTATTATCCGCCAAGGCGTGACACTCGGAAATCGTTATCGCGATCGCCCCTTGGATGCCCCCAAGTTAGGTGCTAGAGTCAACGTAGGAGCCGGAGCAAAAGTTTTAGGCCATATTACTATCGGAGACGATGTGAATATCGGCGCTAATGCTGTCGTGTTGTGCGATATTCCCACAGGACAAACAGCCGTTGGCATTCCTGCCAAAATTCTTAAATCAAAATTGTAGATTGGTGATTGGTGATTGGTGATTGGTGACTGGTGATTGGTGATTGGTTATTAAGCCAAGGAACATTAATTTATTAACAATTTGTTCACATGGATATAAGCTTTATGAATACTCTACAAAAATTATCAATAGCTTCTAGTGGAGCAGTTCTTATTACGCTGAAAGCCGCTAGTCCTATACAAGCAGTCACCCTAGCCTCAGCAGCACTTGGGCCCACAGGTCAAAACATAGGAACATTTATTGCTCCGTTTCAATTTCATGGCTGGCGATTTAATCTTGATAGGCCCTTTCAAGTCACAGAAATTGGAGGTCATCTTAGTTCCGTGACAGTATTTCCTGGCGATCCTGTTGAACCTATTTTCAGTGCCATAATCAGATTAGATTCCCCTGATAGTCTTCCAAAAGGAAATCCCTTTCTTTCTGAAGAGGTTATAGCTTCAACCACCTTTATCCCTAATGAACTAAGCAGCGATCTCAGAGTGCCACTATCTGCTACTCTAAATCCCGGCACTTATGGACTTGTTTTCGGCAGCGGTCTATTTGGAGCAACTGGATCTGCCCTCATGCCTCTGAACAATCCAAGTTTTCCTGATTCAACCTATTTTACCTATTTCAGCATTGGCGTTTGGGATAATGACCTATTCATATCAAACGCAAGATTTGTCGTTGAGGGCAATCCGATCACGAAAACTGTTCCTGAATCTTCTTCAAGATTAGGTCTAGTAACCTTTGCTTTTCTAGGTATAGGTTTAACCCTTAATCGAAAACTCAAACAGAGATTCAAGAAACAGAAAACAAAAGCAACTCTAATCCTCAAAGCGATAGATGCCAGAAGAGAGTCGATGATTAAATAGCCATGCTTGACTTTCTGAAGAATTATCTAGCCAACGATCTATTAAATCTGCCCATTTAACCGGAATTTGTAGACTTTTCCAAGTTTGGGAGGAAGCAACCGAGAGATTGCGATAAAGCGGCGGATCTGATAAAAGTTTTTTAATACAATTAGCCAAAGCCTCGCTATTGCCAGCAGGAAAGATTGCCGCAGTTTGTTCGTGTTTCAGCTTACTTTGAAACATAGGATGATCTGAAGCAACAATCGGCGTGCGAGAACACAGCGCCTCATAAATCGTCATGGGGAATCCTTCTGGATATTCGTGTCTGCTGGGAATCAAGACGAGATCGGCTTCTCTCATTAAATGAATGATCGCATGATTGGGCACTAAACCTGTAAATTCTACGCGATCGCTAATTTGTAATTGAGTAGATTGTTGTTGAAAATCAGTGCGATCGCCTCCCCCAACAATTTTTAATTTCACTGAAACATTTTGAGCTTTTAATTGAGATACCGCTTCTAAAATATCGCCAACTCCTTTAGCTTGAACGACTGAACCAACGTAAATCAAGTCCCAATTTTCTTTCTTTTGGTCAATATTTTTAGGAGAAAAAGATTCAGGGCTGATTTCATGAATCCAATCCCAAGGAATTAGCTTATTGGGATTCACGCCAATATCTCTTAAGGACAAGCACGAATCAATGCCGTGATTACCAATCCATTCTATTTGTTGATGATTTAATAACTTTGTCAAAAAATAGTTTTTAACCTTATTTTTGAAATTTTTATTCCTAAATGAATCAGCTAAAGTTGCTAAAGTTTTAACTTTCTTTTTAATAGCCCATTGAAAAAGCTCAGGAATCGGAGTCCGAATCACTAAATGAGTCGGCTGTTGCCTTTCTAATAACTCAATTATCGGTTTAATTAAAACGTTTTCGCGAAATCCTGCACCGATCGCCCGCAATCCTGGTTCGAGAACTTCATTGTAACTTTCTTGCGTTAAAAGACATAAAGTCGTTACTTCCTCGCACTGTTTAGCCAGTTGAGCAACGACATCGACGGAATATTTTTGAGCGTAATAAGTTTCCTGTCCGCCTTGCTGAAAGCGCAAAAATGTCTCTCGGTAATCGCCAGCATATTGAACAATGAATAAACGCATTTTTTTATTCTCTTAAGAAGGCTTATCGATTGGTTGAAAATCTTCGCTGTTTCTGTTTTCGTTGAGGCAATTTCCGCTTTAACTGAGATGAATAAGTCGTTCTTGTTGGTTTATCAGCTTTATGGAGTACCAATCCTGATAACCCGCCACTAATCATCGGGTAGATTGGCAGAAAATGACCGTTGATCAGACAATTGAACGCATACAAGACTAAAACCACTGACAGCACTGCGGCCGGAGCGACTTTTGGGGAGAACCAAGTGTTCGCAGGATACCCAAACCAACCAAAGCTAATGACAGGAAGCAACAGAGAGGCGGTTAAACTGACTACCCCAACCAATCCGTTAACCCCAAAGGCAATAATCCACAAACTATCAGTCACTGAGATATCTACCAGATCTCCTTCCCAATTCTCTTCATAGACGCGGCTTCGTCCCCATCCTCCCCAACCGAAGAGCATTTTTTCCTGCGCTCTGAGGGTGAGAAGTTCTTCATTCTGAAATCTGAAAGCTAGAGAATCGGCACGTTCTGGGCTAATAAATTCCCTAGCCCAAGAGACGATCTCGTCACCGTTAAAAGTTCCTGTCACTCCTAGATACAGATACAGGCAGATTCCCAAAATCAGAAGCAGTAAAGGTAGCCTAGTACGACCCCATTTAGCAGCAAATAAGATTGTCAACCCGTATGCCAAATAGAGATAGGTTCCGGCAGATTTAAGCACCAGAAAGGTGATGACTAATGCGGCTAAAAGCCAGGTCAAAGGAAGATCCCAGATAATCTCAATGCTCTGAGCTTTCCACAACCAAATCGCTACCAAAGTGGCCGTCAGCATCCACAGAGCGACAACTAGCCCATGTTCCATAAAAACCATCGGTCTCCAACCGCCGAAGCGGACGGCCTGGCTAATCCCCGAACTGTGGGCATAGTAGCCATAAACCATCTGGTGTAGCTGGGGACTCATACGGACTTCGTACAGACAAAGGGGCACATAAATCAGTCCGCCTTTGACAATATTAATCGCTAGCTCTTTCAACCCAGCTAGGTTACTGAGGTAGAGGCGACCGAGAAAATAGGGCAATCCCCAACTCGCAGTTTGGTTGAGAGCGACAGTAATCCCATCATAAAACCCTAAGCCATTGGTCAGCGAGGAAAAAATCGGACAGATGCACCAAATTAACATTGGCAAATCTATCCAACCCGCTTTAAAGTTGCTGAGGTGTTGCGGGTCAAAAATTAAAATGGCTAGGAAAATGCCATAGCAAGTTGCGATCGCTCCCGTGTAATCGGGAATTAGCGGCAAGAGAAAGCCCGCCCTTTGCGGCAAAAAGAGCAGACCACCAATAAAACTGATAATAATTGCTGTTCGAGGTGGAAACCGATTAAACAACAATAAAATAATCGGCAACCAGGCAATCATAACCAGTTGCGCTTGAAAACTCATCTTTTTTCAATTATTTTTTATGGCTTAGGGAGCTTTTGAGATCGAAAATAATCGGAGGAAGTAACTTTTTCAAAAAGGTTTTTATTTCGATTCCTTCCGGTGAATTTTCTCTTAAATTTTCATCGGGTCTGGCTCTAAATAAGGTTGAATGACCGTCAGAAACTTCTTCAGGAGGTCGTCCATTACTGTAGTAATAGAGCGCTAAAGATTTTCGGGTTTCTCCTTCAGGACAATTCAAAGGTTCGGGGTGTCCGTGATAGGAAAAATCGGTGGTACTGAAAATGACACAGCGATTAAAAATAGGCAAAATTTTTCTTTGGCAACTGGTCATACTGGTATCCCAAAGCTCTAGATAACCGCCATATTCTTCTTGCCAATTTTTATTTAAATAGAGCAAGAGATTTAAACGGCGATCCAAGCGCAATTTACTATGGCGATTAAAGTCTGCATGGATTTTCAGATATCCGCCTCTTTGGATTTGGTGTAGTCCTCCTCCGACAAAATGAGGGTCGGGAATAATGCCATCGATGCCCGTGATTTTTTCGATAAAATTGATAAACGTTGCCGAATTTAATTGATAGAGGAGAAGGCGAGTTTTTTCTCCCATTTGTAATTCAGAAGTGGAAGCAAGTTTTTTCTCCGAAGTGTTGTTAAATGTTTGCCAATTAATCGCTCCAGGCTTGGGAAACTCTTCAAGAATTTCGTCTAAAACAGATTCAGGAAGAAAATTATCGATAACAATATGAGGAAAAGGATGAGCGTTAGCATAAGCTTCCCGATTTTTGCTTGCTAAATCGTCTAAGTAATCTGGATCGAGACAAAAATTTGAGATTAATTGCATAAAGGACTCCAACGCCGCTCAATTTAGGGGATTGTTAGCGATTTTTGCCTGGTATCTGACAGGATACGAGGTTCTTGTGTGCCTTTCCTAGTTTAACCTGATGCAAAAGCTAACAAAGTACTCAGAGGAAATCCAAAACCTAACCCATATCTCGTTCCTAACGCAATGGTCAGCGCGATCGCCAGCACTAAGGTGGCTTTGAGATCCTGTCGCCAACAACTCAGTCCTTCGCGCCAAAGTCCGTAGCTGGTAATGCTGTAGAGTTCCACGTCGCTGAGAGCCACCATAATAATAAATCCTGGCAACCCTAGAAGATAGTAGCCAACAGGCAAGCCCAGACAAATGTGTAGGCTTTTGACTAGCTGACCATAAGCTTGATAGTTAGGTTTGCCGATCGCCACGAGAGATTGACGACTGGTATCGAATAAGAGATAGGGCCAGATTCCCAGTGCCAGAATTGGCAGCATCCAAGCCGCCTGTGCATATCTGTCATCGTATAAGGTTAAGACAAGTAGATCGCCGCAGCAAACCAGCAAGACAATCAAGAATCCGATGCTAAGAAGCAGAATTTTGCGCTTGCTGAGAATTTTGATTCGCAAACTCTCGCGAGGAAGGTCAACAAACTGGGAAACGATGGGTAACATAACCTTTTCTGCCAGTTGCCCGATAACGGCTTGCGGCAGGGTTGCTAAGGTTAGGGCGATGGTGTAGATCCCTAAAATACTAAAAGACAGCAGTTTGCCCATAATGAGGCGATCGGCTTGACTGGCTAGAAACGTCATCGCAGTTGAGATAAAGATCCATTTACCAAAGGAAAAAATTTCTCGCACAGCTTCTTTATCCCAGGCAAAACGATTGGAATAGTTGCCGATCAATTGATGACTGAGTACCATTTTGAGACTTGCTGCCACGAGATTGCCGACGATCAGTGCCCAAATGGTGGGACTAAACCATGCCCAAAGAATCATCACCCCCAGAGAAACGATTTGCGTTCCTAACTCAAATAGGGTTAGTTTTCCTAAAGCAATTTGACGGTTCAGTGTAAATAAGGCAGTTGAGTTAAATCCGGCAAATACGGTAGTCAGCCCCACGGTGGGAATCAGCCAGAGAAGACGGGAATCGGAGTAAAACCAAGCAATGGGCCCAGCGATCACCCCACAGCCCAACCACAACGCCAATCCGCGCATGACCTGCATTGTCCAAGCTGTATTGAGAAAGTCGCGATCGTCTCCACGTTTACTTTGGATAATGTTTGGCCCCAGTCCGATGTCTGAAAACAAATTAAGACCGATCAAAAAAGT
The DNA here is from genome assembly GCA_964441015.1 of uncultured Pleurocapsa sp. Classification (GTDB taxonomy): domain Bacteria; phylum Cyanobacteriota; class Cyanobacteriia; order Cyanobacteriales; family Microcystaceae; genus Hydrococcus. The sequence continues at coordinate 10,459 of CAYTUO010000010.1, read as the reverse complement.
ACCGACTAAGGCCATCAGTCCAAACAATTCTGGAACCAGCAAGCGCGTCAGGATCAAGTTGCTGCCCAATCGCAACGCTTGCGCCACACCATAGCCGACAAATGTCCAGATTGCCCCGCGAATGGCCAACTTTTTTAGAGATGACATAATATCAAAATTAAACTCGCTCCAAGATTAGAGGAAATAAGGGCAAACAAGCTAGTCCCATCGCTATTTGATTTCCAGTATTTTCTTCATCTGCATTCTCAATTAAGGTCGCGTTAGGCAATTTTTCCCTTAACCAAGGGGAGAGAGAGTCCCACACTGCCAAGGTGGTGCCGCCGCTACAGATGACTTTTCTGATGCTTTCTGGCGATTTGCCTGTTGTTTCTAGCAGCGAGTCGATCGCGTCCTCTAACTTTCCTAAGTAAGGCAAAACAACTTTTTGGGCAAAATCTTGACGCTTCACTCCCCAGGTGCAATTTCCCAATTGAGTGCTGAATTCTTCTTGCTGTTGTAAGATTTTTTTGGTCAGCTTGGCAGCTTCGAGAAAAGAACGTCCGATGGGATGGCTTTGCAAGCGCAACTTGAGATTTTCTCGTTTTTGTAGATCCGGTTCCCCAGGATGTGGAGAATCTTCATCGAGTTTTGGGATGGAGGGGTTTAGCTGAGAAAGCCATTGAGGATAAAGTAACTGAACTAAAATATCTTGGTCGAGCGCATTTCCCCCATAGGCAACACTTTGAAGCTGAAAATCTCGACGGGTTAACTTTTGATAATCTTGATAATCTGTTGGAATATCAATTAATGCTAATTCCGTTGCGATCGCACCTGCATGAATGGCCAAAGTTGTCAAGGGAAATTCAAATTGAGGGCGAGACTCCAGAATCAGGGATAGATGGGCACCTAAGACCGCGATCGCGTCTTCAACAAAGAAAATCCGTTCAGCTTCTCCCACTAACTTGGCCTTGAGTACCGCCTCTCGCAGACGATTTTGATAGGTTTCGCCCCAAAGCGCAGGATAACTCAAGATAACACCTTCTAATTGACTCAAAACTTGCCGAAACGAGTCCTCAGATAATCCCACGGCTTCTACAGTAAATTCGCTGATTAATGTTTGATTGGCAGGAATTAACGATGAAAATAAGGCTTGTAGGGCATCTGGAATTGCTTCGCTTTTATAATCAGCTAAATTGAGACTTTCTTGCAAATTATCGAGAAAAATACCCGTTTTTTCCTTCGCCCTTGCCTTAGCCGCCATACCTAGCACAAAAGATAACGGTTGTGTCTCGTTTCTGGGTTGACAATAGACATCAGCCGAAAGACGAAAACTATATTCCCCTGCGCCAAATATCCAAGCAAGCGGGAATTGCTCTCTCTCCTTACTATTAAAGAGGACGGCTGCTAGTCCTTCCGTCCCAAAATCTATCCCTAAATACCAACCTTCATGAGATTTTTCGTCAATAACTGGCACATTGGGTTCGATTAAATCAGTTAAAGCCTTAATTGTCCGAATCTCTTGTGATCCTAAATTTTCTAAGCTCTCTCTGCGCCTCTGCGCGACGGACGCTTGAAGTGCGGACGCAGGTTCCGCACGCGCGTCCTCCTCTGCGTGAGATAAAACTTCTTCTGAGTGCGAGGGAGGAGCGATAGGATTAAACTCATTGAGATCGGTCATCACATCAGCTAACATCGCTTCTGAGGGACGCGATCGCGATCGTTCTACCTGCTGAGTCAAACGCTGAAAATAAGCAATAAATTTGGCTTCTCCCTGCTGTCCTAAACTGTGCATTCTCTCCAGTCCTTGAGACAGAGAATCGTAATAGCCTTGTAAATCTTTCTCTAGCGTGTCAAAAACCGTTCGCAGACTCGAATCAAGGGAGAGCAAAGCGCGATCGCCTTGCTGTTGCAGTTGCTCGAACTGTTCTAATGGTAACCGTTGAAACTCGACAGTAGCTTGAATTTGCGACAATTTTTGTTGTAAAACTTCACTACAACGAGCGACTAACCATTCTAAATCATGGGCAACGATTTGCTGGTGCTGCTGATGGTGCTGTTGTATTTCTCTGAGCAACGACTGTCTCTGTTGGCGCAATTGTTCGACTTCCCCGTGCAACAGTTTAAACCAATCACCCAATCGGCTATCTATCCGAGAAAGCACGACTTGAGCAATTTGTTGAGCAGCGAGTTGCTCGGCGGTATTTCTTGGTGAAGATTCAGATTGATTTTGTAAGGATACTAAATAGTGACGAACTCGTTCTAAAACTTCTAAAATCGACTCGCGATCGCCTTGCGGCAACAAAGGAAAAAGAGTGTTACTTTTGGAAAGAATTCTCTCAAGATCGTCAAGGATCGATGGGAGGTTATCCTGAACAGTCACAAGTAATTAATAACCCTATATTCTCTGCTAGGCTTAAGCATAGCAGATGTCTCATCCAATCTGCCCACAAGTTCATGCAAGATAGATACGATCGCCAACAAGCAAACGCCGACATCAAAAAATTAATCGACATCGTTCCCTTTTTTACTGGGTTATCAGATGAGAGTATCCAAGTCGTTACTCGCAATGCTGTCACTCGCGCTCATCCTGCCAATCGAGTTATTCTGTTAGAAAATGATTGGGGTGGCTCCGTTTATTTTATTGTGGAGGGATGGGTCAAAATTCGCACCCATAATCTGGATGGCAAAGAAATCACCCTCAATATTGTGGGCAAGGGTGAAATAGTCGGAGAGATGGCAGCTTTAGAAGAAGTGCCGCGTTCCACCGATGCGATTACCCTAACGCCAACCACGATTAGCAGCATTCCCGCCCAAGATTTTCTCAATTTACTGCGAACAGAACCCCTGGCAGGCGTTCGCTTAGCTCAATTGATGGCCAAACGCCTCCGTCAGATCAATCGAAGACTGCGCTTGCGCGAAGCAGATAGTTTATCGCGAGTTGCCGATACCTTGCTGTTTCTGGCAGAAGGACAGGGGAAAAAGCGAGAAAAAGGCACAGAAATTCCTAATTTGCCCCATCGAGAATTGAGTAGCATTAGCGGATTAGCCAGAGAAACCGTGACGCGATCGCTAACTAAGCTAGAAAAGAAAGGATTAATCGCGCGAGATCAAGATATTCTTTACATCCCCGATCTAATCACTTTGGAGCAAATTATTACGTGACAATTCTTTCATTCTTTCTTAATGAATAATTCTTCCTCTAAATCTTCTCAACCAGAAGAAAATCAATGGTCTGACTCGACACTTAACTCGCTAACTGACGAGTCTAATTGGGTTGACGATGACACCCCTTCAGAATCTATCTCAAAATCTCAAAACTCAATTTCAGACTCTTGCAAAAAATCTCCTCTGAAAAATGGTCAGACTTTAGTGATGGTAGAAACGGCATTTCTTGCCAGTGCCGCTAGCTTAATTTGGCTGATTAATTATTACTTTCCTCTCGGCCCTGTTCTAAAAGTTTTTTTTCCTATCCCAATTGCTTTAGCCTACCTGCGTTGGGGCAACCGTGCCTCTTGGATGACAGCGTTGGTATCGGGACTTTTGTTGACAGTATTGATGGGCCCTCCGCGCAGCGTTGTATTTTTAGTTCCTTTTGGATTAATGGGAGTACAGCTAGGTGCCTGTTGGAGAAGAAATGCTAATTGGGCGTTTTCTATTATTACCGGCGCATTAATTGGTACTTTTGGTTTCTTTTTTCGCTTCTGGTTATTTTCTATTCTGCTAGGAGAAGATCTATGGCAGTATGTCATTACCCAAGTTAGCGAAATTCTGGAATGGATATTTATTAAGTTGGGAATTATTGCGCTACCGAATTTTATAGTTATTCAAATTCTGGCTGTCTTGCTACTTTTCCTAAACGATTTGATTTATTTATTTACCATTCATCTAGTCGCGTTATTGGTATTAGATCGCCTGGGCAATCCGATTCCTCGTCCGCCAGAATGGGTACAAGTTTTGTTGGATTATGAGTAAGTTCAGGAGTTCAGGAGTGTAGGTTGTTGCTCCGTCCAACTCAGAAGAGAAGAAATAATGCCAGTAATAACTCAATGCTTCAAGTCTACACCGAGATAGAACGAGGACAGAGATGGTTAGAAGAGTATCGGGAATGCCGTCCGATATTTGCTTGCGTGTTGGGATTTACGGCGACGGGATTGATTGCGGGGATTTCTGCGGCGGGAGCAACCCCAGAGGATCGCCAGTATACCGCGATCGCAGATGCAGAGTTTTTAGTGAATGGTTCTCTTTTTCCTCCCAAGTATCCTTTACCGCCTTTAACCGTTGGCGCGTCTCCTGTTTTTATTTCCCGCGCTGTCGTCGAAACGCTCAAGATTCCCGTCTCGTTATTGAATGCAGGTTTACCTTATCCTCCCGTTGTTCCTGCTATTGACTTAGGTGGAGTCCCTGCCAATTGTCTCACCTCTAGCAAAGCTTTACCCTTAGAAATTGTGCGACACTTATTTGTTCAAGGATTGAAATGGGGAGAAAATCTAGCAACAAAAGCAACCAATAGTTATCTCATTCTCGGCGAATGCGTGGTAGGAGGAACAACGACGGCTTTAGCGATTTTAACGGGATTGGGGATCAAAGCAACAGGTAAAGTCAACAGCAGTCATCCTCAGTGCAACCACGCGCAAAAATGGTCAGTTGTTCGAGAAGGGTTAGAGAAAGCAGGATTTTTCCCCGTCGTACATCAAGTCGATCCGTTTGCCTTAGTTGCTGCTGTCGGCGATCCGATGCAAATTGTTGTTGCGGGAATGGCGATCGCAGCGAGTCGTCAAGTAGGAGTCATGCTAGCAGGAGGAACGCAAATGTTAGCCGTTTATGCTTTGATGCAAGCGATTATCAAACATTTAGGCGAACCAGCTAATCTAGAACAAATCGTCGTCGGGACAACTCGTTGGGTAGCAGAAGATCCCACAGGGGATACAGTCGGTTTGGCAAAAGCCATTGCTGAGGTTCCCCTGTTAGCGACTCAACTGAGTTTTGCGAATTCTTGCTATCCCCAGTTACAAGCTTACGAACGAGGCTATGTTAAAGAGGGAGTCGGTGCGGGAGGATGCGCGATCGCGGCTCATCTTTATCAAAATTGGACTAATGCTCAATTGGTTTCTGCTATTGAAGCGCTTCTAGGACAGAGTAATCAGAATCATTAGAAGGCGATCGCCCTCACTGGTTAACAATAAAAAGCGATCGCGTATAGTTTTACTCCCAAGTCCTCTTTACACCTGCTTGCTCTAGCATGGCAATAATTTAAGGTATTTATTGGGATGAACAAATCGGACTGATTGAGTTACCCAAAAATGTGTAAAATTGTACACAAATTATCGTCACGTTTCTCGAACACGGCAAAATCGTTCCAACTAAGCTGTGTCAAGAAGATAAATGACAGAACCCAACTCGGCACAGTTAAAAGACCGTCAACGCTTCAACCGCCTATACTTCAATGGCTGGACGGTATTGGTTATCGCGATCGCGACTCTCATTGCTACGCCTGTTCTCTTCGTCTTAGGCAGCATTTTTTATCCCTCTGGGGAAGTTTGGCAGCAGCTAGTCTCTACTGTTCTAGGCGATTACATTCTCAATTCTTGTTGGTTGATGCTTGGTGTTGGGATTGGGGTGGTCATCATCGGCGTAGGGACGGCGTGGTTGGTGACGATGTGCCGCTTTTGGGGAAGTCGGCTGTTTGAATGGGCGCTATTGCTACCTCTGGCGGCTCCAGCCTATCTACTCGCCTATACTTATACCGATCTGCTGGAATTTTACGGCCCCGTGCAGACGTGGCTGAGAAGGCTTTTTGCTTGGAGTAGTGCGGGGGATTATTGGTTTCCTAGCATTCGGACGCTGTGGGGTGCGATCGCGATGTTAATCTTAGTCTTGTATCCCTACGTTTATTTACTGGCGCGGGTTGCCTTTCTTGAACAGTCGATTTGTACCCTAGAAGCCAGTCGCTCTCTCGGTTGCAATCCCTGGAACAGTTTTTTTACTGTAGCATTACCTTTGGCACGGCCTGCGATCGCGACGGGTTTGGCCTTAGCTGAGATGGAAACGCTCAACGACTTCGGAACCGTTCAGTATTTCGGCGTGAATACCTTTACTACAGGAATTTATAGCACCTGGTTCGGCATGGGGGAACGGGTAGCGGCGGCTCAATTGGCAGCGTGTTTGATGCTTTTTGTTCTTGCCTTGATCGTCTTAGAAAAATGGTCGCGCCGTCAAGCTCGTTATTACCAAACCATTAGCCATCAACATCAATTGCCTAAGTATCATCTCGGCTTCGTGCGGGGCTTTTTGGCTTGGATAGCTTGTTTTCTCCCCTTTGCTTGGGGATTTCTCCTCCCAGGCATTTACTTGCTGGATCTCAGTGTCAGAAATGCAGAAGAAACCCTCAATGATAGCTTTTTCCAGCTTGCCACTCACAGTTTTATCTTGGCAATTCTCAGTGCGGCGATCGCGATGGTATTTTCTCTGATGATGGCTTACGGACAGCGATTGCAACCCAATCTAGGAATGCGTTTGGCGATCCGAATTGCTGCGATGGGCTATGCTATCCCAGGGTCAGTCATTGCTGTTGGCGTACTCATTCCGATGGGACACTTTGATAATGCCCTCGATAGCTGGATGCGCTCTACTTTCGGCATCTCTACGGGGCTACTTTTAAGTGGTACGATCGCGGCTTTGATTTATGCTTATCTCGTGCGTTTCTTGGCGGTTGCTTTGGGTGCGATTGAGTCTAGCTTGAATAAAATTAAACCCTCTTTAGATGATGCCGCCCGCAGTTTGGGTTACGATGCCACGAGTACATTGGCTAAAGTTCACGTTCCCTTGATGTCGGGAGGAATGTTAACGGCGGCTATGTTGGTGTTTGTGGACGTGATGAAAGAATTATCCGCTACCTTAGTGATTCGTCCGTTTAACTTCGATACGCTAGCCGTGCGAGTCTATCAATATGCCTCCGACGAACGTTTAGTAGAAGCATCAGCACCCGCTTTAGCAATTGTTCTAGTGGGGATGATTCCTGTGATTTTCTTGAGTTGGAGAATTGCTAAGTCGCGATCGCTTTAATAAAAAGAAAAACGATCTAACCGTGATCTCTAATTGTGAACAAAGATTACAATTTCAGACTTTCGATAGATCCGCAGCAGAATGTTTTTCGTAGATCTAGCCAGAGATTAAAGGGAAAAAGCCACTCTAATACTCATACCATTTTGGATTTTGGATTGATCCACTTAACCAATCACCAGTCACCAATCCAAAATGGCATTACATACTTTCACAATGACTTGACATTCTCAGAAACTGTGTAATCAATGGAATTACACAGAAATACAAAAGTCCAAAAATATAGGTTAGCTTTCCAGGGTTAAGGTTTGATGGGAGGACAGAGCAACTGTGAACTTGCAATCTAATATCAACAACAGCATTAACAATCGTGTGGGTAAGTATTTGACCTCGTTTCAGCGCAAACTACTGCAAAAAAGCTTAGAAGAAGACGATTTACCAGAACGGTATCGCCAGCGTCTTGAAATTATGCTGCTGGCAGACGAAGGGAAAACGCAAGCTGAAATTTGTCAAATTCTGGGCTGCTCTCAAGGAACAGCAAGGCATTGGCTTCTCATGGCGCGATCGGGTCAAGCACACAACTGGCTCAATGATAAAATTGGTCGTCCCAAAGCAGTTAACGATCAATATTTAGAGCGTCTCAAAGAACTAGCCAATCAAAGTCCCAGAGAATGCGGCTATCCCTTTGAGCGTTGGACGGCCCAATGGCTGAGTAAACATTTAGTCAAAGAATTCGGCATTGGAATCAGCGATCGCCACATCAACCGACTCCTGAAACAGATGGGACTCTCGACTAGAGCAAAACCCGCACCAACAGAGGAAGCTAACCTCTCAGAAAGTAACGAACGAATCTTAATTCGCGATTTGCACGCTACCAACACCTCTGAGTTCTGTTGAATCAAATTTATGATGCAAAATAGGTTGGCCGATCTCGTTTCTCATCAACATCTCATCCATTTATTGGGATATCCCCTTTCAGAAAAAGAATTTTCCCATTGCCTCCAACAGATCGAATGGCTAGAACCAAAAGTAGGTCAGTTTTGGCAGTCCAGCGAGAGCGAAACAGGAATCTACCTAGTAATCGCGGGTAAAATACGACTCATCAATAGCGCCGGAGATGCGATCGCAACCTTAGAAGCAGGAGATACTTTTGGGGAGTGTACTTTCTTTGCCGATGCTTCCTTTGAGCCATACTCAGCGAGAGCGTCGTTCAACGTCAAGCTTGGCTACCTGAGTGCCGAACTGTTGTCGCCCTTCATTAACCAACATCCCCAAATCCGAGAGCATTTCTATCGTCAGGCGCAAGCGAGAAATTCACTACTGACTCCGGCAGATAACTCACCAGAAGCAGAAAATATCCCTACCCTGCTCGAAAATTCAAAATCACCCCATCAGGAGTCAGTACCAAGAAACAAGATTAGTAAAGCCTACTTTCCTAACCCTAGCCAAACAGTCAGTCATCTCTTCGGACGAGCAATTCGACGCTATCCATTCTATGCCCAGCAGAGTGCTTCTGACTGCGGTGCAGCTTGCCTGGTGATGGTAGCACTATATTGGGGGAAACGATTTAGCGTTAACCGCTTGCGAGATCTCGCCAATGTAGACCGCAATGGGGCATCATTACGGGGACTATCCGCCGCCGCAGAAAGTATCGGTTTTGCGACTCGTCCGGTAAAAGCTAAGTTAGAACAACTGGCAAAACAAAAACTGCCTGCGATCGCTCACTGGGAAGGCAAGCACTACATCGTCGTCTATGGGATCTCCCGCCAGCAGGTCATTGTGGCCGATCCCGCCCTGGGTCAAAAAACGCTCAGCCACAAGGAATTCAAGGCAGGTTGGACGGGTTATACGCTCTTGCTGCAACCTACCGCACTCTTGAGGGAGGCACAAGAAAATACGACCCCCTTCTGGCAGTTTTTTGAGTTGATGAAACCTCACGGGTTAGTGCTGCTGGAAGTGTTGATTGCTTCGCTGCTCATACAAGTCTTTGGACTGATAACGCCTCTATTTACCCAGTTGTTACTAGATCGGGTGGTGGTGCAAAGCAGCAATCTAAGTCTCACGGCAATTGGCTTAGGTTTGCTGATTTTTAGCTTATTCCGGGTTATTATGACAGGTTTGCGCCAATATCTACTTGATCGCGTGGCGAGTCAGGTAGACCTTGCCCTCATTGTTGGGTTCGTCCGCCATATTTTTCGCTTGCCATTGAGTTTTTTCGAGTCTCGTTTCGTGGGGGATATTACCTCGCGCGTGCAGGAAAATCGCAAAATACAACGTTTCCTGACGGGGGAGGCGCTATCGATCCTGCTGGATTTACTGACGATTTTTATTTATGTCGGTTTGATGTTTTGGTACAGTTGGAAGATGGCGTTGCTAGCCTTAACCATCGTCCCTCCGTTTTTGCTGCTAGCATTTTTTGCCACTCCTTTTTTACGACGGATTTCACGAGAAATCTTCAGTGCGATCGCAACAGAAAGCAGTTATTTGATCGAAGGCCTCTCAGGAATCCGTACCGTTAAATCGACAGCAGTCGAGCAGATAGTACGCTGGAATTGGGAAGCCTTGCTCAATCGAGAGGTAAAAACTAACTTTTCTGGACAAATTATCAACAATCGCCTGCAAATCTTCAGCAATACAATTCAAGCCGTCGTCACTACCGCCCTGATCTGGTTTGGGGCGCATCTCGTCATTCAACAACAGCTTACCATCGGGCAATTGGTAGCTTTTAACCTGCTGCTGAGCAGTGTCATTCATCCGTTTCAGCGACTGACGGTATTGTGGAATCAGTTGCAGGAAGTCGTGATCGCGATGGAGCGTATTAATGATGTTCTCGACTACGAACCCGAAGAAGATCTACACTCGTCAGCACGCCGATCCTTACCAACTTTGCGCGGTCAGATTCGCTTTGATAATGTCACCTTTCGCTATCACCGAGAAAGCGACATCAATGTGCTAGAAAATCTCAGTTTTGAAGTAGCACCAGGACAAATGGTAGCACTCGTAGGTCGCAGTGGTTCGGGGAAAACGACCGTTTCCAAGCTGATTTTAGGGTTATATCCGCCCACCAGTGGAAAGATATTCATTGACGGACACGAGATCGCCAGCCTTTCTTTGCGATCGCTGCGGCAACAAATCGGTGTCGTCGATCAGGATACCTTTCTCTTTGGGGGAACCATTCGAGACAACATTAGTTTGGGTCATCCCTCGGCAAGTTTAGAAGAGATTATCGAAGCAGGACGACTGGCAGGTGCAGACGAGTTTATTAAAAAGCTGCCACTAGGGTATGACACCCAAATTGGGGAAGGAGGGGGCATGCTTTCTGGCGGACAACGACAGCGCTTGGCGATCGCGAGAGCTTTATTAGGAAATCCTCGTTTGTTGATTTTAGATGAAGCAACTTCCCATCTCGACACTGAATCAG
>CAYTUO010000009.1:19771-28747 GCA_964441015.1 uncultured Pleurocapsa sp. | reverse complement strand
CCAACAGCTTTAATAAACTTTAGAAAAGAAATCAGTGATTAAATCTAGCTCCATCCCAACAAAGCAGTACATCCAGCAACGAGACAAAGGATATTGGATCGAAGGAACTCGTATCTCCCTTGATTCAGTTGTCTATTCTTTCTTGAACGGAGAATCGCCCGAAAGCATTGCCCAAAATTTTCCACTCCTTTCACTCGAACAGGTCTATGGCGTGATCGCTTTCTATCTTGCCAATCGAGAGCTTGTGGATGCGTATCTGAAAAAGGGTGAAGCCGAGTTTCAGCGACTACAACAGTCTTGTAGAGAAAAGAGTCCTTTGCTGTACCAAAAATTGCAGGCGGCTCAAGCCCAGAAGCAGAAAGCAGCATGACAGAAATTCGCTTTCAAGCTGATGCCGATCTCAGACAAGCAATTGTGACTGGCGCAATCCGCAGACAACCAAATCTGGATTTTCAGTCAGCTAATGAAGCAGGGCTTGAAGGAACAAAAGATGCAGAAGTTTTAACCATTGCAGCACGGGATGGTAGGGTGCTGGTCACGCACGATCGCAAAACTATGCCGACTGAATTTGGTCAATTCATCATTTCCCAAACGAGTTCTGGTGTTCTAATTCTTTCTCAAAATCTTCCAATCAGCGAAGCGATCAATGCAATTATCTTAGTGTGGGAAGCATCTACGGCGGAGGAATGGAGCAATCAGATTATGACTTTTCCATTTTGAATGGCTATACAAGATTTGATATTGGGCGTTGCATCCCTGCGGGATGATGGTCAAATTGGCATAAGCTGAAACACAAGTTATACGCTATCATTAATCTTAGCGCGATAGGATACACATTAGCTGAAAGCTTTTAAACTTAAAATTAAAAGTCTTTATGAAAATTTTAAACCTGTTAGCTGTTACACTGACATCCAGTCTAGTCTCTGCACCCGCCTTTGCAGGGATTCTCACTACTAGTGGAATTACCCAAATTTCTGCGCCAACGACAACAGCTTATCCCCTAGCAGCTAATCTCCAAGTATTCGAGGAAGCGAAAAATGTCGCCTTTCCTGGCACTGGGATAGCTTTAAATGGAGGAACTATTACTCCAGGAACGTTAGTCGATAGCTACAACATTTACTTGAATACAGAGAGCAACTCATTACCCCAGAAAACCGCCAGTGGTTCAATTACATTTAATACACCCATTTTGGGTTTAATTTGGACTCGCAGCGATCTCGAAACAAGCGATCCCACCTTTGGTGCCTCTGGCACTCCCTACCCACAGGAAGGGATTTTTCGAGGACTTGAATCCAACGATTTATCGGGATTATCGAATTTCTTTATGGCTGGTGGAGGAAATACTCTCAATCTAGCCTTCAACATACGAGGTAGGGGTTATGATGAATTGCGCGTGATTACCTCTGCTATCCCTGAACCTCTAACCATTTTAGGCGCAGGAACAGCACTTGGATTTGGTGTCTTTTTCCGAAAAAAGCTTTCCCAAACCCTAAAATAAATATCCCTCCTCCTCTAAGCAATCACCAATCACTGTTCGCTGTTCAAGGCAGTATCAAACCTATCTAAAGTGCGATCGCGTCTGGGGTAAGGTAGATTAAAGATTGCCAATTTTCTTACCTCATCAGATGACCCATACCTCCCCTAACCCCTTTCTCAATCTTGACTACGAACCAGCCTTAGAACTCTTAGGAGACGATTACTTTGATGAAGTTCCCGCCGCAGAATTTCCTCAACATAGCCTCCGCTTCCGCAACGACCAATTATTACCTCTGTTGGGATTAACTCCAGAATCGGTGGCCGATTATCACTTTATCGAGGCATTTGCAAAGTTTCAGGGAATTCGTCCCTTTCTAGCACTGCGTTATCACGGCTATCAGTTCGGGGAATACAACCCATTTCTAGGAGATGGCAGAGGATTTCTCTACGGACAGGTAAGCGGGAGAGACGGTCAATTGTACGATTTTGGCACAAAAGGTTCTGGAAGAACTCCCTATTCGAGAAATGGAGATGGCAGGTTAACGCTTAAAGGTGGCGTTCGAGAAGTTTTAGCAGCAGAAGCTTTGCATCATTTGGGAGTCAATACGTCTCGCTGTCTGAGTGTGGTTGAAACGGGAGAGGCCTTGTGGCGGGGAGATGAACCGTCTCCGACTCGTTCGTCAGTGATGATTCGCATGAGTCGTTCTCATATTCGTTTTGGTACGTTTGAACGATTGCGCTACCTCCAACGTCCCGATTTAATGCACAATTTACTCGACCATGTTATCGATTACTATTATCCAGAAGTTGCCGATGGCGAAAATCGCTATGTTGAATTTTATGCCGAGTTAGTCAAACGGGTGGCAAAGTTAGCAGCGCAGTGGATGGCCGCCGGATTTTGTCATGGGGTTTTGAATACGGACAATATGTCGATTACTGGGGAAAGTTTTGATTATGGACCCTATGCTTTTATTCCTACTTATAATCCCCTCTTTACTGCTGCCTATTTCGATTCTGGCGGGCGGTATAGCTATGGCAATCAACCGTTTATTTGTCGGTTGAATTTAGAAATGCTTCAAGTTTCTTTATCGATGGTAATTCCACTTTTCGAGCTAGAGGCGAGTTTGTCACGATTTGACGAGTATTATTCTTTGAATTACCATCAATTCATGATGAAAAAATTAGGATTTGATGTTTTATACAATCCAGAAACAAAAGCATTAGTAGAAAAAAGTATTCAAATTCTCAAAGAAACTGAGATAGGTTATCATGCATTCTTTTTTGAGTTAGCACAGCAATTTAATTACGGTTGGCGAGAAGATAGTTCAACGATTTTAGAAAATGATGAGTTACCTAAAGCAGATTGGAAAAATTGGCGAGATTTATATCATCGGATTTTGAATCAATTGCCAATTGAGGAAGTGGAAAAAATTGGCGATCGCCTGCGATATCACAACCCCAAAACTGCTTTACTCAGACCTGTCATTGAATCGGTGTGGGAAGCGATCGCGCATGAAGATAATTGGGAACCTTTTTATGAGTTAGTTAGACGTTTACAAGCTAAAGAATAACCCTCAGAATATACTTAAAATGAAAGTACGCGATGTCATTAAACGGTTAGAAGAAGGAGGAAGAAAAATAATGCGCTATGCCGTGGTTATTGAAAAAGGAGAGAACAGTTACGGGGCTTATGTGCCCGATCTGCCAGGTTGTGTGGCTGTAGGCGAGAGTTTAGTGGAGTATATTGAAGCTTCGCTTAAAGCCTAAAACTTTTCTCAAAAACTTTATGCTTTCAATGGCAAGATTCGTTCAGCCTTTTTTAGCTTCGATCGCTCTTCCTATCTGCTTGCAGCTAGAGAAAGTAACCGTCCTTGCTTCCATCCCCGAACCCAAGAAAGTAGCGCAGGAAATTACCGTCCGCATTGAGGGAACCGCAAGAGGTAGCGGAGTCATTATCGAACGTCGGGGAAAGACTTACACAGTTCTCACAAATGCTCATGTCTTACAGCAGATAGGCAACTATGCAATTGTCACTCCTGATGGGAAATGCTATGCCATTAAATCTGACACCATCAGACAACTACCTGAATTAGATTTAGCTATTTTTCTTTTTTCTAGTGCTGTTTCTTATTCAAGCGCTCAACTAGGCAATTCGGCTCAACTGAGTCCCGGTCAAACGGTCTACGTGGGGGGTTGGGCCAATTCTGGCGGGATTTTGCAAAGTCGAGTTTTTTTTACTTCACAAGGACAGTTAACCGAAATTAACTCTCAACTTCCATCAGGATATTCTTTAAGCTACACGAACTTGGTGAGAGTAGGAATGAGCGGCGGCCCCGTATTAGACCAACAAGGTCGATTAGTCGGAATTAATGGTTTAATTCGCTTAACTGATGACGATGCGATCGTGGGTTCAGCAATTAAAATTGATCGCTTTGAACATTGGCATTCTCAGCTTATTAAAACAATTCCCATTCCCTCTGTCTCTTCAATAACTTGTCCTCGTAAATACATCAACTAATATAAAAAGGCATAAGAGGAGACGGGGAGTGTGGGGAGCAGTTATCAGTTATCAGTTATCAGTTATCAGTTATCAGTTATCAGTTATCAGTGAATTAATTCCCAATTACCAATCACCAATCACCAATCACAATCCTGACTCTAACCTTCGCTGCCATTCTTCATCAATCTTATCCGATCGCTCGATTTCTTGTTCCAATAGATCTTGTTCAGTTGAATAGGTAATATCAGCATCGGTAATGACTTTTTGCTCAGCAAATTGACGAGCATAGGCAATTTTTTGACGTAACTCTGCATCAGCATTGCTAATCAATTCAGTGCGTGCTTCGCGTTTTTGATTGCGTTCTTGAACTTGACTATTTTTCCACTGAATCCAAAAATAACGAACTAAGGGAATGACTAGAAATCCCGTTGCATATCCAAATAACAGCCAATAAATACCACTGACAAATCCAATAAATCCTCCCGTGACTGCATAATCGCGCAAGAGAGAACCCAAAATTATCGCTAGAACAAACTGCACAATTCCTAATCCCATCGCTGCTACAACTTGTCCGCTTCCTGCTTCGCTAAAACGCCATAACTTTTCTCGTAAATAAGCCGATATGGAGTGTTTTTCTCGCCTTCTTGCCGTTACTTGTAATTCTGGAAAATAATAGATAATTTCTCCTTGAGGAGAGACTTGAGGATAGCCGTTAAAGCGCGTTAGGACAGGTAAAATATAGTCTTCAGTTTCTCGGTTATAGACATCAATATTGTCCAAATAAGGTGCAACTTGTTCAGCAGCTACAGCACCGCCATTATTCCGAATCACGGTTCCAATTTCTTGCCAGCGACGTTCTTGTAAATCAAAATTGGGATTGCCATCGCCGAATAAAAAGGAGAAAATTGCTTCCAAAAAATTCATTTGTTTTTGGGGTTCGGAAGCATTAGCAGAAGATTGTTGTTGGTGTTGATAGCGATTGTAATCGGAACCCGGATCGAGTAGCCAAAAAATATCCCAATAAGAAGGGAAGAAAATGATTCCGCCACCGCTCCCACCGCGATCGCTATTAGAATTTCCTTCATTATCCCGACTAGAAAGAATAATGTAGATCGCAATTACCATGATAATGATAAAAGCAATCAGGACAATCCCAAAAGAAATACGAATTAAATAAAATAAAACTTTCCAGACTTTTTCCCACCATTCTTTTAGCTGTAGCTGCCAATATTTATTGCGGAGAATTGCGCGAAAATCCTTGGGAAATAAATACACTATTTCCCCAACATCGGAGACTTGTAAGTGTCCGCCAGCATCAGATGCCAGTGCAAGCAATCCTTGCTGTGCTAAATTAACTTCCAATCCAGCTTGAGCAGAAACGTCACCTACTGTAACGCGATAACCCAATTGTTCGACAGCTTTCATGATGGCGGGATTAAGAGCCATGTCCTCGATCCTTCTTCAATGCCTTCTTACTCCAGTGTAAATCTTTTCCTTGAAGAGGAGGGATTGCCATCGTTGCGATCGCGCTAAACTAATGTTGTGAGATTAGACAGCAATCTTCTAAAAACGTCTCTCCTACTGACCCATGCAAGCGACCAAACAGCAATACTACTCCGCAGAAGAATATTTGACTCTAGAGGAAGCTGCCGAGTATAAGAGTGAATATATCGACGGTCACATAGTTCCTATGGCGGGTGCTTCAACTAATCATAATCGGATAGCAGGCAATCTCTACGCTTCCTTAAATTTTGCCTTCAAACAACAAAATTATGAAGTTTTCATGGGTGATGTACGCCTGTGGATACCGCAAAAACGCATCTTTACCTACCCAGATGTAATGGTAGTAGCAGGCGAACCAGAATATTTCAATAACCGCACAGATACAATTACTAATCCCTTGGTGATTGTAGAAGTCCTTTCCAAGTCTACTAAAAACTACGATATGGGAGGAAAGTTTGAAGCGTATCGAACTATTTATAGCTTTCAGGAATATCTTTTAATCGACCAAACTCGGATATATATAGAACAGTTTTCCAAAATGTCGAATAAAAAGTGGTCGTTTTATGAATACAATCAAGAAGATGGAGCGATCGCGCTGACTTCAATAGGATTTCAAATCTCATTAGTAGATATTTATAGTAAAGTTAAATTTGAAGAAACTGACGCTTCAATTGACGCAGAAGATTAAAGACAAAACATTTTAGCTTAACTAATCTTGTTAAAAATTTTATATATAAACAGAGGTTTTTATAGAGACAGGCTTAAAATTGCGATCGCCACATCAAACCTGACTATTCAGTTCCAACTATATGACCTCTCCTACAGCAACCCTATTAGTCTCTTGCCCCGACCAAAAA
This sequence comes from uncultured Pleurocapsa sp., assembly GCA_964441015.1. GTDB lineage: Bacteria > Cyanobacteriota > Cyanobacteriia > Cyanobacteriales > Microcystaceae > Hydrococcus. Next base: position 22,411 of record CAYTUO010000009.1, on the reverse strand, counting down.
GGATTAGTAGCCAAAATTGCTAACTTTATTTACTCCAATGGCGGTAATATCATTCATGCCGATCAGCATACCGATTTTACAGCAGGATTATTTCTTACCCGTATTGAATGGCAATTAAATGACTTCAACCTCCCACGCGAAGTCATTGCGCCGGCCTTTAGTGCCATTGCCAAACCCTTACAAGCAACCTGGCAACTGAATTTTTCCGATACGATTCCTCGCATTGCCATTTGGATAACCAAACAAGATCATTGCTTACTCGACTTACTCTGGCGACAGCAAGCAAAAGAAATCCCCGCCGAAATTCCCCTCATTATCAGCAACCACACTCAACTTCAACCCATTGCCGAACAATTTGGCATAAACTTTTATCATATTCCCATCACCAAAGACAACAAACTCGAACAAGAAGCCAAACAATTAGAACTCCTCCAACAATACCAAATCGATCTAGTTGTCTTAGCAAAATATCTGCAAATTCTCAGTGCAGACTTTATCAGTAAATACCCTAAAATCATCAATATCCATCACTCATTTTTACCCGCTTTTGCAGGAGCAAATCCCTATCATCGAGCCTACGAACGAGGAGTCAAAATTATCGGGGCAACAGCCCATTATGCCACAGCCGATCTCGATGAAGGCCCCATCATCGAACAAGATGTCGTGCGAGTTAGCCATCGAGATGATGTCGCCGACTTAATTCGTAAAGGCAAAGACCTAGAAAGAGTCGTTCTTGCCAGAGCCGTTCGCTTACACTTACAAAATAGAATCCTAGTCTACGGCAATCGTACCGTCGTCTTCGCCTAAACCTCTCTTCCTCTCCCTCTGCGTCTGGAGCGCGACGGCACTCAATGTGCGGACGCAGGTTCCGCACCCGTGCCTCCTCTGCGTGAAATAAAAAAAATCTCTCATATTCCAGGAGCAACCCTCATGTTACGCAAACCCCAAAAACTTTGGAACCCTTCAAATTGGGCAAGCTGGAAACCCTTTGGTATCGGCGAACAATACCCCAACAACTATTGGGAAGTCATCCGTGCAGGCCTAGTCAACTTAGATGAATTCCCCTATGCCTGGGAAATCCTCAACAAAGGCGTTTGCGACGGTTGTTCTCTAGGCACCACAGGCATGAAAGACTGGACGCTAGACGGATTACATCTATGCAACGTCCGGTTGCGCCTATTGCGCTTGAACACCATGCCAGCTTTTGACCATCAAATGCTCGAAAATTGTGAACAATTGTACACAAAAAGCGGTGCCGAATTGCGAGAGATGGGACGACTTCCCTATCCTATGAGACGGGATAAAGGCGATAAAGGATTTCGTCGCATCAGTTGGGATGAAGCACTAGAGACCATATCCAGTCGCATTCGTGAAACAATACCAGAACGTACTGCCTACTATATCACCAGTCGAGGCACGGTCAACGAAACCTACTACGCCACCCAGAAAGCCGTTAGAGCAATGGGTAGCAACAACATTGATAATGCTGCCAGGATTTGCCATTCTCCTAGCACTGGCGCACTAAAAACAGCCCTTGGAGTAGCAGCAACTACTTGTTCTTACAAAGACTGGATAGGTACGGATTTATTAATTTTTATCGGTTCCAATGTCGCCAACAACCAACCCGTCACGGTGAAATATTTGCACTGGGCGAAAAAAGCAGGCACTCGCATCGTCGTCATCAACACCTACCGCGAACCTGGAATGGAGCGTTACTGGGTGCCTTCTATTCCCGAAAGTGCGTTATTTGGTACGAAATTTGCAGAAGACTTTTTCCTAGTTAACGTCGGTGGAGACATACCATTCCTCAATGGTACCATCAAACATATGATAGCTAACAATTGGCTCGACAGTCAATTTATTAATAATTACACCAGCAATTTTGAGGAATTAAAAACCGCTTTAGACGCTCAATCTTGGGAAGAATTAGAGTTACTTTCTGGAGCAACTCGTGAAGAAATGTATGCCTTTGCCAAGATGGTTGGGGAAGCAGACAAGGCAGTATTTGTTTGGAGCATGGGAATCACTCAACATGAGTGCGGAGAAGAGAATGTCAAAGCCATTATTAATTTAGCATTAACCAAAGGTTTTGTCGGGCGAGAAGGCTGCGGATTAATGCCAATTCGGGGACATTCAGGAGTCCAAGGCGGTGCAGAAATGGGGTGCTATTCTACCGTTTTTCCAGGAAGCAGAAAAATTACCCCAGAAACGGCTCAAGAAATGAGCAAACTTTGGGGATTTGAAGTCCCTACAACCCAAGGATTAATCGCCTCAGAAATGATAGATGCAGGCGCAGACGGAAAGTTAGATATCTTATTCTCAGTCGGGGGTAATTTTCTCGATGTTCTACCCGATCCCAATTATGTAGAATCCGCCTTATTAAACATTCCTCTGCGAGTTCACATGGATATTGTTTGTTCAAAACAGATGCTATTAGAACCGACAGAAACCGTCATCTTACTTCCTGCAACAACTCGCTATGAAATTCCGGGTGGTGTAACAGAAACTACAACAGAAAGAAGAGTAATTTATAGTCCAGAAATCCCAGGACGCAGAATAGGAGAAGCACGTCCAGAATGGCAAGTTTTTCTGGAGCTAGCAAGACGAGTTCGTCCAGATTTAGCTGAGAAATTATCGTTC
>CAYTUO010000009.1:0-19761 GCA_964441015.1 uncultured Pleurocapsa sp. | reverse complement strand
TCGTTCGAGAATACTGCTGCCATGCGTCAAGAGATTGCCTTAGTAATTCCTCAATATTCAGGCATTCAAAACCTCCAAGAAGCAGGCGATCAATTTCAATATGGCGGTTCTCACCTATGTTTTGGATGGAATTTTCCTACAGCAGATGGGAAGGCAAAATTTGCCGTATTATATCCTCCTAAAACTGAATTGCCTGAAGGCTATTTTTTAGTGACAACTCGCCGAGGAAAACAGTTTAATAGTATGGTGCAAGAACGAAAGGATCAAATTACTGGTGCAGTACGGGAAGCTGTTTTAATGAGTCCAGTTGATATCGAGAAATTAAGGTTACAAGATGGGGATTTCGTGATTTTGAAAAACGATCTGGGCGAGTATAAAGGGCGAGTTTATAGGGCACCTGTTAAACCGGGAAATTTACAGATACATTGGCCGGAGGGAAATGTTTTGTTGGATAAGCGTAAAAGATCTCAGGAAGGGGTGCCTGATTATAATGCTTTGGTTAGAGTAGAGAGAGTGTCAGAAATTTCACGCAGAGGCGCAGAGACGCAGAGGAGGTTTGGTGAGAGAGAATGAAATTACTGGCGAGATTGTGGATGTGGCGTATAAGATTCATACGCAGTTAGGCCCAGGATTATTGGAGTCTGTTTATGAGTCTGTAATGGCTTATGAGTTGAGAAGAAGAAGATTAATATTTGAGAGACAGAAATCTATTCCAATTATTTATGAAGGGGTTCATTTAGAGGAGGGATTTCGTGCAGATTTTATTGTAGAAGATCTGGTAATTGTCGAACTCAAATCGGTGGAAACTATTGCACCAGTTTATAAAAAACAACTTCTCACTTACCTTCGACTTGCCCATAAACACCTTGGCTTACTCATCAACTTTAATACCGATCTCATTAAAAACGGCATTACTCGTGTTGTCAACAATCTTTAAATCTCTCTGCGCCTGGAGCGTCTGGAGCGTGAGAAAAAATTAACTTAATGATTTTGAGTGAATAACCATGACTTCTATCTCTCAGAATGTTATCGAAGCCTATATTGAGCGAGTCACGGAACTTAGCCAATCGGTTCGACGAATTCCTACCTCAGAAGAACTAGAAAGAATTGCAACAGAGTTAGGGATTGGCGATCAGGAAATTAAGGAAGCACAGAAACAATCGCAAGACAATTTTACGCGCTCAAAAAGCTATTTATCCCTGAAGCATTGGGATGATGCTATTGTAGAAGTTCGGGAGGCGCTGGTTTTTAGTCCTTCTAATTTAGATATGCTAACCTTTTTGGCTAATGCTTATCTAGGACGTTGGAGCGAAACTCATCGTCGAGAAGATGAGAACAATATTCGAGCAACTATTCGGCAATGTCTAGCTATTAAACCGGATTGTGAAGAAGGACTTAAGTTATTAGCTAAATTAGATCGCGCGATCGCGCAACGCAAGCAAAGCCGAATGGCATTATTAACTACTATTGGCCTTATTTTTGCAGGTTTGGGCAGTTTTTCCCTATTTAATGAGTCGTTTTGGCATTTGTTTGCTAATAAGCCTTCAAAACTTGAGCAGTTAGAACTTCAGTTAAGTGCAGAAATTCAAGCCTTAAGACAAGAGCAAGTACGACTTCGCTCGGAAATTTTGGCAATCCAGCAACAAGAAAGTTGGCAAAATCGAACGCAGATGGCGAAGCTAGAAGAGCAGATCGAAAGATTAGGAAAGACACTCAATACTTTGCAGACAAAGACGAGTCAACTAGAGGAACGCCAATCGATGCCAACCCCTCCCATCATCGTATCGCCTCCATTAAAAAATAAGGAAATGAGCCAGAGCAATAAAGAACAACCCTTTGTTAAAAGTCAATAAATTCTGGAAAAGTAATACGTTTAACGCCTTTATTTGTAAAGTAGAAAGTAAGGAAGCGATCGCGCTACGCATCCGTCCTGTTACCTAACAAGTCATTGTTTCACTATGACGAATTCTGTTTATGCTAATACTAGCAGCCCTTGGGATTTCGATCTGTTTAAGCCTCAGCCGACACAGGATAGCGACTTGCTCAAGCAGCTAGGCTTTCTTCCAGGACTAAAAGAACTTCTGATGCTTCGTCAAGTTCATGCTCTCGAACACGCCACAGTTTGGGTTTTGAGTGAAAAAACTCGCTTTGGGAGCGATCACACCTCAGAAAACATTTCTCCGCCAGATAACGAAACGTTAGGAGGGTTATCTACTGAGCGGGGGTTTTATCTGTACGGTCAAGTCAACCGTTTAGATTTACAGAGGGCCGTTCATACTGCTCTCCAACGACTCAAACTGGGAGAGTGGAATTTAGCCATACACCCTCGCTGTGGCACCAATTTATCGGTGGCTATGGTTTTAACGACTGGATTTGTCTTAGGCGCTCATTGGCTTTTTCCGAGAGGGATTATCGAACAACTGATTGGATTGGGTTTGGCCGCCACCGTCGCGACACAATTAGCTCCCGATTTAGGACTGTCTGCTCAAAAGTATCTCACGACTGCTATTCCTTTTAATTTGGATTTAGCCGAGATCTCAGCAACCAAAGACCTTTGGGGACGTTCTGCCTATTTTGTTAGAGTCCGGTGGCAAGAACTGCAATAAAACTTAAAATTTCGAGTTATCAGGGAGTTCAGATCCAGTAGTACTCTTTTATAAAAGATAAAGAAAATCAAGGAAAAAACCTATGGCAATCGAACGTGGAGCAAAAGTTAGAATTCTTCGCAAAGAATCCTATTGGTTCGGGGATGTAGGCACGATCGCCAGCGTCGAAAAAGGCGGCATTCCCTATCCCTATATCGTTCGCTTCGATCGGGTCAACTACAACGGTTTTAGTGGCAATGCTAGCGGGGTCAACACCAATAACTTTGCCGAAAGCGAACTTCAAGTAGTCCAAGCTGCTAAGAAAGGCAAATAAAGTTTCCTGTCTTTCAATAGTGCCAGAACTCCCTGAAGTAGAAACCGTCTGTCGGGGTCTCAATCAATTGACCCAAGGACAAGTGATTCGGGGTGGGGAAGTGTTGCTCAAGCGTACCCTTGCCTACCCCCTTTCTGTGTCGGAATTTTGTCAAAATCTTGAAGGCGTAGCGATCGCTCATTGGCAGCGACGAGGTAAGTATTTACTCGCTCAACTGACGAATGCTTCATCGGAAAGTGCAGGGGGGTTGGGGGTTCATTTGCGGATGACGGGCCAACTGTTGTGGGTGCAACGCGACCAACCTTTGTCAAAACATACGCGCATCCGGTTGCTGATGGAAGGCGATCGCGAGTTGCGTTTTGTGGATATTCGCACGTTTGGTAAATTTTGGTGGGTTCCGCCCAAAACAGCCCCAGAAACGATTATTACAGGGTTAAAAAATTTAGGCGTTGAACCGTTTTCGCCCGATTTTTCTCTAGCGTATCTAGAACAGAAGTTGAAAAATAGCGGTCGTGCTATTAAAACTTTGTTACTCGATCAGGGAATCATTGCAGGAATTGGCAATATTTATGCTGATGAAGCTTTATTTAAGAGTGGCATTAGACCCGTTGCGATCGCCAGTCATTTAACCAGCGAACAAATCGAACGCCTCAGATTAGCGATTGTTGAAGTTTTGCAAACAGCTATTGACAAAGGTGGCACGACCTTTAGCGATTTTCGCGATGTGACAGGAATCAACGGAAATTATGGCGGTGTCGCTTGGGTGTATGGTCGGAAAAATCAACCCTGTCGCCTTTGCGGAACTGTGATCCAACAATTGAAATTAGGCGGTCGTTCGACTCATTTTTGTCCTCAATGTCAATCGATAAGTTAAATATTGATAATTTCTACTGGTGCGATCGCGTCGGCCGGTTCAAACCCAAACACGCGAGAATAGAAATAAAATTCCCCATCCAAGGCCCGTTTGATAGTTTCAGCGCGACGGAAACCGTGTTGTTCTCCCTCAAAGGGAAGGTAAGCGACGGGCAACCCTTTCTTTTGCAGGACTTCTAGCATCATTTCCGCTTGATTGGGCGGCACGATTTTATCCTCTAGTCCTTGGAAAAAGATAACGGGACAGGAGAGGCGATCGATAAAATGAATGGGCGATCGCGCTTGATAAATCGCTTTTTCTTCCGGATATTTACCGACTAAGCGATCGAGATAGCGAGATTCAAATTTGTGAGTATCCTTTGCCAAAGCTTCTAGATCGCTCACCCCATAGTAACTTGCTCCTGCTTTAAAGATATCTTTAAAAGTAAGGGCAGCTAGCGTTGTATAACCTCCCGCACTTCCACCAGAAATGGCTAAACGTTTCCCATCGACTTTCTTTTGTTGGACGAGGTATTTTGCTGCATTAACGCAGTCCTCAACATCTACAATGCCCCATTGTTTATCTAACCTTTGACGGTATTCTCGACCGTAACCCGTACTGCCGCCATAATTAACATCTAGATAGGCAAATCCGCGACTCGTCCAATATTGAACCCTCAAACTAAAAGTCGCTGAAGCAGCAGCAGTAGGGCCGCCGTGACTTTTTACGAGTAGGGGCGGTAATTCTGCTTCTGGTGCCTTGTAATCTTTATTTTTGGGCGGATAATACCAAGCGTAGGCGGTTAAACCGTTTTCTGTGGGAAAAGCGATCGCTTCTGGAATAGATAAATATCCCGGATCGATTTCAATCTCGCTAGATCGTTTGAGAATCTCTGTTTTTTTTGTATCCAAGTTTAAGATAACTATCGCTGTTGTTTCTGTCGGCGAACCGCCAATAAATGCGATTTTATTGCCTTGAATCTGAAGCGAAGAAATACTGGTGTAAGGCGTATTAATGGGTTGAAGTTGCTTGCTATTGGTATCCAAACTCGCTAAATACCAACTTCCATTTTGGGTATAGGTACAAATCAGACGCGACTCGGAAGCAAACCCATAAGTAGAAATGCCGAACACCCAATGGGGATAGGCAAACTCTGCTTCCATCTGGCACAGAGATTCAATAGTTCCATCACGATTGTAGCGATAGAGATTCCACCAACCCGTGCGATCGCTCGAAAAATATAACTGTCCGTCGGTTGACCATCTCGGTTCGCCAATAGATTCGTCCTTCCCTCCAGCAATACATTTTGCCTCGCCAAGGGAACCATCAGGATTAATCGCGGCGATCCATAGTTGCGACTCGTCCCAAGGCAGATTCGGATGATTCCAGCTAATCCATGCTAAATGTCTACCATTGGTAGACAAACGGGGAGATGAATAAAAATCGCTTCCCGAAACTAATGTTTGCACCTCACCTGTATTTAAATCGACGCTGGCGATGGTATTTTCTGGTTCTCGATCTGCTTGCGTATGGTCTTCGCAGACACAAATTAAACGCTTTCGCTGCGAGTCAACAATAGCATCTGCGTAGCGTCGCTTGGATTGAGGCGTTAATGCTTGCGGTTGGGAGTCTTGTGTTTGTCGATAGATTCGTTGGTCGGCAAAATTAGAAAAGTAAATCGTCCCGTCTGCTATGACCAATGAACCGCCGCCGTATTCATGGACACGAGTCCGCACGTTAAAAGGTTGTGGAGTAATGTCTGTGACAGTGCGATCGCATCGGCATCTGACGAGTACATTTCTTCCCCCTTCTGTTGGTCGCCCTTCTAACCAATAGATATCCTCGCCATCAAAGGCAACACCTCCCAATCCAATCGTTTCAGCTACGATCAGATCCGAAGTAATCGGCGATTTCCAAGAACCATAGGGTGAGATTGCGTTATTAGTCATTGAGAATAGGGAATAGGGAATGGGGAGTGTGGGGAGTGTGGGACAGTTACCAGTTACCAGTTATCAGTCATCAGATTTTGGATTTTAGATTTTGGATTTTGGATTAATTTTTCCTCTGCTCCCAATCACCAATCACCAAGGACTAAGGACTAGCGAGCGGGACGCTCGCACTACTACTTTCCTACTTTCCTACTTTCCTACTTTCCTACTGAACTCCTCACACTGATCACTGATTCTAGATTAACCTTTATTAGCGATCGTTGATCGGGTTAACCGTACTTTGATCTTTCAGTTTTCCTCACTTAAATCCTATTCTTTTGAGTTCGGTAATCAGGAAACGTTATCTTTGATTTATTAATAACACCGATTATTTGGTATCAAATAACTTTAATGATAATTTTATTTATTATTGGACTTTTGTTAAATCTGGTTTCTTTCCAATGGATGCAACATCATCTCCGAGAAAAAAAATGGCAAGAAAAAATATCTATTTAAAACAGCGATCGGCAAGAAAGCAGAGGAAGCAGGGGACAGTTACCAGTAATCAGTAATCAGTAATCAGTAATCAGAAGGCAGAGGGCAGAGGAGGCAGGGGAAGCAGGGGAAGCAGGGGAAGAATTTCCCAGTCACTAATCACCAATCACCAATCACCAATCACCAATGGCTACAATTCTAAGACCTTTAAGCTATAAATATCAGTGGCTTTACGACGGCATTTCTCGGCTAGCATCGTTAGGAGTTGGAGGAGAAAAGCGATTTCGCCATCTGGCCTTGGACGGGTTAAACATCACTCCAGAGACAGAAATCCTCGATTTGTGTTGCGGTGCGGGTCAAACCACTCGATTTTTAGTAGAATTATCTGATCGCGTGACGGGATTAGATATCTCTCCCATTGCCCTAAAAAGAGCGGCTCAGTCAGTGCCCCAAGCCCAGTATATCGAAGGAGCGGCAGAAAAGATGCCATTGCCCGACGAACACTTCGATCTCGTGCATACCAGCGTCGCGCTACATGAAATGGAACCCGAACAACTCCAACAAATTCTCCAAGAAGTCGATCGCGTTCTCAAACCAGGTGGTATTTTTGCCGCGATCGATTTTCACAAACCGACTAATGGTTTATTTTGGCTTCCTCTAGGAGTTTTTCTCTGGTTGTTTGAAACAAAAACAGCTTGGCAGTTATTAGAGACAGATTTAGTCGAACAACTCAAATTGGTAGGGTTTTCAGACTGTCAGCAACGTCTCTATGCTGGAGGAAGTTTGCAAGCGATCCAAGCGAGGAAATAACTCAAACTATTAGAATGACTGAAGCGGAGGCATAATCCTCATATTAGCTCTAGAATTAATAGCAAGCCGCACACCTCAAACGAAACATGAAAGCCCAACGCACCCGCTCTCAAGAGCGAATTTTTCGCCTACTAAAGACTTTAAACCGATCCATTTCGGCACAAGAACTTTATATAGAATTGCGTAACCATAACCAAAATATGGGGTTAGCTACTGTTTATCGGTCTTTAGAAGCGCTAAAACTCCAAGGTACAGTTCAGGTGCGAACATTGGCTACGGGAGAATCCCTCTATAGTTTGTCACAGCAGGATCAACATCACCTGACTTGCGTCAATTGCGGTCAATCAATTCCCATCAATGAATGTCCTGTCCACGATTTAGAAGAGAAACTAGAACAATCACATCAATTTAAGGTCTACTATCATACCCTCGAATTTTTTGGCTTGTGTCATCGATGCCAGGCGATCGCGGGTAGCTAAGCTGTTAAAGATTGAGACAAAATCAGAACAGTAGCCCACAGATAGCTACTTTTGAGCATTTTTTACCTCTTCTTTGCTAAATAAGGCTTTTGAGACTTGTTTCTTTTGGCGATCGCGTGATCTAGGATCGCGATCGCATCATTGAGTAGACACTCAGAGCAAAAGTGACCGATCTCGAGGCCAGCAGAAGCCAAAGTCCCAAATACCCATCAGAGCAAGCGATTGAGAGCTTAATTAAGATTAGTCAACCCATGCTTGACAAATAGGATTTTGTCTTAACTTGTCACCAATGTTGATCTACTGACTGTTCAGGGCAGCAAGGAAGATCAATGTGCCAAGCTATAAGTACATAGTTGCACCTGATAAGAAATTTCTCATAAAAGTCTCATAGACATTTCATCTAGAGCTAGGAAAGTAATAACAACTGAACAATCCCACAATCAACCAATCAATGGAGTTAACCATGACATTTGCAAGAACACTTACAGGAAATGACAGCGATAATTCCCTCAGAGGTGACAGTCGCAACGAGAGGCTCCGGGGTAGGGGAGGTAATGATATCCTTCAAGGTTTAGCAGGTAACGATCAGCTTTTAGGTGGCAAAAATGACGACTACCTCTTTGGTGGGTTAGGGAATGATACTCTCTCTGGGGATGATGATTTGAACTTGGGAGATGGCTCCGAAAAAGGGGTTGATATTTTAATTGGTGGTTCAGGGGCAGACAGACTTATTGCCTGGGGGGACGATACCCTAGTTGGTTCTGGTCCCAATAGCTATAATGCCGCCTTCATCGACAACCTGAAGAACGATCCTTTCGAGACTCCCATCGTAGGGGATGGTAAGCAAGATGTTTTTGTAGCTGTCAATAAACAGGGTATAGATTATACTCTGACTATAGCTGGTTATGAACAAGGAATCGATCGCATTGATCTAAGATCTTTTGGAATCAGACGTGCCAGTCAGTTTGAGGAAATCCAAGACAAAGGCGGTTGGTTCGAGGCCATCACCCCCGAAGTTGGCGGCGCACAGCTTGTTCTGCGAATCGATGTTAATCCAACAGCTCTCACCTATGTTATGTAAATACTTGGGGACTGTTCGGTCGTTATCAACAGTTCAAATTCAAAACTAAAAGAAAAGTTAATTAAATTAAAAGAGGCATCGCCCCAAATAGCGATTATGCAAGATCTTAAAGAAGAATTTACTCAAATTTTTGACCAGAGTAAAAATCTGGGAGAAGGCACAATAAAACTTATCGATTGGCTCGAAAAAGCTAGTCCTTTTTTTAAGAAAACAGTGAAGACAATCAGAAATTGGTTCGGAGAAATAGTTGGTTATTTTGAACAAAGAACAACTCAGGGAGTGGTCGAAGGAATTAAGAATAAGTTAAAATTGATTAAGCGTTTAGGATTTGGATTTAAAAATTTCGATAGTTTTAAAAAAAGATCTTTATTAGCTTGGCATCTAACTAACAATTTAGCATAGTGAATGCGGAAGAACCCTATTTTGTCATTCTTTAGCTGTTTCTGCTTTAATTGAAATTCTTCTTCTGCTTGAAAAAGAGTAGCTTTAAAATCTAAAAACATAAGAAACTTGTGAGTGAGAGTTAGCCATTGGTTTTAACCAATGGTAGTGGAGCGAACACAAGGGTTTTAACCTTCTGTATCTTGGAGCCAATTTCGACATCAAATCTTTATACAACAAAGGTTTCAATTCCTATAAAATAAGCGTATAAGTCCAGTGGCACTGTGAACCAGCAATTAGAGGTGAGACTCCTGCGAAATAGAAACAACGGGCTTTTTGCCGTCAGTATGACTATCAAATCGTCAGCAAAGTTTTGTTGGGGAGTGTTCCAAAAAAGATAAATAATCTGGCAATCAGAACCATGACAACTGAAGATAAGGGGTTGCATTGAGAAGTTTTAGCCTTCAATGCGTAAAATCTTCAAGGTTCAACTTAGAAGCACCAACACAGCTAGAGTTTTCAAGTAGAGTTTTCTAGCCAAGGTTGATAGGACTCTGTTGACAGGGTTGAAGTAATCGTGGTTTTAACCCGATTACGGTACTCTTAGGGTACAGAATCCATGCCGTTTTCAACGCATGGAGATGTCAATTAGACTTGTCAGTTGCCGATCTCTCCTGTAATCTCTATCTAGCGGATGTACTAAGGGAACGCAAAGCGAATATGCGAATTTTATTTGTCGCTGCGGAAGCAGCCCCCATAGCAAAAGTGGGTGGAATGGGAGATGTCGTCGGTGCCCTACCCAAAGTTTTAAAACAATTGGGACATGACGTGCGGATTTTTTTGCCCTACTACGGCTTTCTCTCAGATAAAATTGAAATTCCCAGCGAACCGATTTGGTGGGGGTTTGCCATGTTTCAAGATTTTGCCGTCTATGAAACTACCCTACCCGGTACAGACGTTCCCTTATATCTCTTCGGACATCCTTGCTTCGATCCCCGTCGGATTTATTTCGGAGAAGATGAATTCTGGCGCTTCACTTTCTTCTCCAACGGTGCCGCAGAATTTGCTTGGAATTACTGGAAACCAGATGTCATTCACTGTCATGACTGGCATACGGGGATGATTCCAGTGTGGATGAACCAAACGCCCGATATCAGTACGGTTTTCACGATTCACAATCTTGCCTATCAAGGGCCGTGGCGCAGTTTGCTAGAACAAATTACTTGGTGCCCTTGGTATATGAAGGGCGATAATCCGATGGCGGCAGCCGTGCAATTTGCCAATCGCGTAACCACCGTTTCGCCTACCTATGCCCGTCAGATTCAAACGCCGGAATATGGGGAAAAGTTACACGGACTGCTGTCTTTCATTAGCGGCAATTTAGTGGGAATTCTCAACGGCATCGATACGGAAAGTTACGATCCAGCGACGGACAAATACCTTCAGCAAAATTACACCATCGATACCGTCGAAAAACGCCTCGCTAACAAAATTGCCTTGCAAGAAGAAGTCGGACTAGAAATAAACAAAAACGCCTTTCTAGTCGGCATGGTGACTCGTCTGGTAGAACAGAAAGGGATTGACTTAGTAATCCAAATTCTCGATCGCTTCCTGGCCTATACCGACGCTCAAATAGTTATTCTAGGAACGGGCGATCGCTACTACGAATCTCAACTGTGGCAACTTGCCTCTCGTTTTCGAGGTCGTATGTCCGTTCAAATTCTCTACAACGATGTTCTGTCACGACGGATTTATAGTGGTTCCGATGTCTTCCTGATGCCATCCCGCTTTGAACCCTGCGGCATCAGCCAACTGATAGCCATGCGTTACGGTTGCGTTCCCATCATCAGGCGCACGGGTGGCTTAGTGGATACTGTTTCTTTCTACGATCCCGAACATGAGGCAGGGACAGGCTATGCCTTCGATCGCTACGAAGCGCTAGACCTATTTACCTGTATGGTACGCGCCTGGGAAGGCTTCCGTCATAAAGATTCGTGGCGGAAATTACAGCAGCGTGGCATGCAGCAAGATTTTAGCTGGTATCGTTCGGCAGTAGAATACATCAAAATCTACAAAGAAATTATGGGGCAACCAGGAGAGTTGAGCGAGGACGAAAAGGAAAAATTGGCGCTGTTAAATCAGTAGACTTCTGGCAAAAGTAGGTTGGCAGTAGGGACTTTAGTCCCAAAAACCCTGGAATTAGAGGACTAAAGTCCTCACTACGAACACCAATAATAGACTTATGCAAGAGATCTAATTACTGATTAACTGGTAATCGACAGGGTTACTTTACAATAAACAAAAAATCTACGCCCTTGCCGGAATTCGGGAATATTGGGTGGTGGATATTCAGGGGGGTCAACTTAAGGTCTTTCGGCAACCAGAGGGGAATCGCTATCTGAGCGAATTCAACTTCAGCCAAGGCGTTATTGTCCCCCTGTCTGCCCTCTGCATAGCAGCCTTGGAGCAGTTAAAATTCCTCGAATTGGGGCATTAACTGAAGAACTCCCATCGCTAATTCCTTGGCATCTAACGTCTTTGTCTCAAAGAGAGCCATCATATCGTGGAGTTGAGGTTTGCCGCTCGATACGCCTGTTACTCCCATAGCGACTATCAAACCGCAATAGCCGTTAGTTTTTTGGCAGCGTCGATCCCAATTTTTTCGAGCTTTAACGTGCTCTGGATCGTCATTCATAAACTCTCCGAAAATGTAGAGGTTCCCGTTGCTCGTTTGAAAAATTCCGAGATCGTAGTGGATTTCTGTAAAGGGATCTTCTCCAGGGTTAAAGCAAATCGCTTTGAGTCCCCCATCGTTCTTTAGCGTTTCGATGAGGGTTTTAGCTTTGGGACGCGACGTTTGAATCAGAATCACTGGCATTCCCTCGCCTTTAGGCGAAGCCCCTTGAGATTGATAGTAAATTTTTGGATGAGCGCGAAGATTTTCAACTAGCTCCCAAGGCACCATCCCCAAACTTAAAAAGGCATTATCGGGTACTAAATCGTCCCGTAGAGATACGCTCAATTGAGAGGAATTGTTGTTTTCTTCCCCTTCTGAAGCTTCTATGAGGTTTAGTAACTCAGAAGATAACTCTGGCTGGGTAGAAACAGTTACGGAAATAGTTTCGCGAGAATCGGATGCGCTCAAGACATTGAGACGGTAGCGCTTGCTAATGGCACCGATAGGCTCATGTTCTAACTCTCGATAGCAAGCTCGGAAAAAGCGCAAGAGAGCTTGTAGCGATACATAAACCGCCTTGGCTTCTTCTTCGTCTAAATAAGGCCTGATGCCTTCGTAGGGATGCACGCTACCAAAGAGAGGACGAATTTCAGAGGTTGGTAGATCGGCGAGATCGAACTCTTCTTCCTCCCACTCGACATCACGAGCAGGTTCATAATTTAGAAACCAACAATCTTGAGCTAAAAAGGCTTTTTCCAGTTGCTCGACAGATTTTTCTTCTAGCGCAGCCAGTCGAAATCGCTTGAGGGAATCGAGAGAGCGATATAAGATAATGCCATACTCTTGGCCGAGCATTCCCATCACACAACCGTAGACAGTACCGACATCCCAACGATTGAGTTTGAGCGCCAGAATGTCGTGGTCGGCTAGGAGTTCCCACGGAGCTTCTTCCCAAAGTTCGCGGGCCGTTTGTTTGAGGGGAGATTCGTATTCTGGTGGAAGCGCTGGCGGCCTTGCCTCGCCGAAATGCTCAAAGCTGCGAAATAGCTCATCGATCAGGGGTAACTCTGGAACGTAATCAATCGCAATATCTAAATTCTGTAAAGCTCCCCGCAAAAAAAATTGAATTTCTCGATTGCGTACTACAATTTTCTGTGGGCGAGCGGGTTTAGCTGGACTGTGGGGAGTTTCTATCGCTCGCAGCAAAGTACGCACCACGGCTTCGGGCCCCATCTCTGGAGAAACCACATCCATCGCTCGCACAAAACCTTCTGAACCATCCACCCAGATAATGCACTCTCCGTTGCCTTCCGTATCTGACTCCAAATTGGTTCTGAGACCGGATAAAGAACGGCGATCTCCTTCCCAGACACTGGGAATTTGAGGGATTTTTTGGAGCCGACGTTGAGTCGCCAGAGAAAGATTATTCATATAGGCTAACTGAGTTGAGTGGAAAGGCTCGGCACAGCAGTGCGCTCGATCCTCAATGATTCTACTTTAGCGATTTTTGTGGCAACTCCAAAATCAGTTATTAGTTATCA
This sequence comes from uncultured Pleurocapsa sp., assembly GCA_964441015.1. Classification (GTDB taxonomy): domain Bacteria; phylum Cyanobacteriota; class Cyanobacteriia; order Cyanobacteriales; family Microcystaceae; genus Hydrococcus. The sequence continues at coordinate 6,597 of CAYTUO010000009.1, read as the reverse complement.
GTGTCAGGAGTGTAGGTTAGGCTTTGCCTAACTTAGGAGTTCAGTTAAACGACTTGATAAATAAAGCTTAATGTAGCCCAAGCCTTGGTATCTAGTGCATAGCTATCGGTAAGAGAGCCGAGAATTTCGCTCTTGACAGCACTCGCCAGATGTAGATCTTGAAGTAAGGCTTGAGAGACTTCTAGGGGATTGGGCAACTTGAGGATTTGTTCCTTATCTCCTTTAAGGTAATCTATCGAGCTTAGGGCTTCAAGGGTTTTGCTAAATGGAGAACTCGAACAAATGAGTTGAATTTCTGCCAATCCAGAGGGGGCGGATACTATCCAGTTAAACGAGGCGGAAGGACGGGGTACGATGAGGCGATCGCCAGGGAGAATGCATTGATGTTTCAGTTTAGAAGACTTATCGGTTGCAGGAGATTCGTCCATCTGTTCGGGAGTATAAAGGGCGATCGCGGCCCCTCCCGAATCGATACCTAAGAGTAGGAAATAAATCGGGCGATCGCTGAAATTTTCCAGTCGATATTGGATCTGAGTGCCAACCGGCAGACGGGGTAAGATCGGACTTTCATTGCTTGAAGCGGCCGTCGTTTGAACAGAAGGGTTATCGGATTGGAATGCTTGCCTGCGCGTATCTCGATAGAGAAGGACTTGTGGCGTTTTCCCGACTATCTCCAGAGTAGCGCTAACCCCCAGACGCGACGAACCTTCATTGGCAGTTAAGCGCCATAACTTCGCCGCCAACAGTTGCTTGAATTGGGGTTCTAAACGCTTAATGGCTGACTTAACGGCTTCGCTAGCAAGGCCTTGAGCATTTGGCAGGGCAACCCCACCTACCGATAACAGTCCATAACCTCCTGTTTCTGGTGCAAAACTGAGATTTTCGGCCCCAGAAGCCATCATTTGTTCGGATTTGGCTGAAGTTGCCTGAACCTTAGCCAGAACGCAATCTGCCGCTTGTTCTCCTGCCGCGATCACCCCCTGTACCGCACTAATGCCAGCAAAAGCACTGGTAGCATCAACTCGTTCAATTCTTTCCAAGCTAGGATCGAGGGCAACAGTCAAACCTATATGACGGGGAAGGATGCGAATCGATTCCTCGACGAGTTGTCCCACTTGCAAGGGCATTTCGCGATCGCCCAGCGCGTTCAGAATTTTGGCTTTAGCTTTCATGCCTTCGAGCGAGCGAATTTGTAGCCCAATCTCCGGCGAGTTAGAGGAAGAAACAACCTTAAAACAGGAATTGAGTCCATAATGTTCGAGAACATTAGCAGGCAGTCCAGTCAATTGAATTTCAACCGCGCGATCGTCGTCTATTTGAGTAATAACTCCTTCTGCACCGCTAGGATTTTCAGGCAACAAGTAATAGGTCAATAAAGGTTGCTTCTCGCCGCTAATTTGCTGAGGTTCTTGCTGAGTCGCGATCGCCACTGCCATTTGCTCGGCTGTTCTGGTCATCGCTACGAGACTTCTACTAGCTGGGGCAACTTCCCAGAGGTATTGCACGAGTGTATAGGTAAATAAACCTGCACTGAAGCCATCGACGGTTATTTCGGTTGCCACCTGACCTTCTCTGGCGGCCGAAAGGATCGTGCCTGCAATAGCCGACTTTTCCAGACGCTTCCAAGTGGGTGAGAGCGCATTCAGCCGACGTTGCAGTTGTTCTTGAAACGCTAAGTCCTCTGGATTGGCTTTTTCTGTGGAACTGGGGAAAGAACGCACCCGCAGATTTCCCTGAAGGACTCGACCCGTACTATGGTAGCTGGTATCTAAAACGAGCGTCAGTTTCTCGGTTGCGAGCGATCGCCCTAGTAGTAAAAGCGTTTCATAGAGCAAATCGTTATTTCCTGGTGTTCCTTTGGTGGGAAGGATTCCGTCGCTTGGGATTAAACTATTCACCCCTTGAGCGCCAGACGTTAAATCATCGGTCGTTTGAGAGACTTTTACCTGTCTGCCATAGCCGCTAAAGTGAAAAACAACTACATCTCCTGTCGTTGCTTGTTCGCTGAGGTGTTCGAGAAAAGCCCTTTCGATCGCGTCTCGCGTTGCTTGTTCTCCGGTTATCGTCAAGATATCTTGTCTCTTAAAGCCAAAGCGATGAACGAGTAAGTCTTGCTGGAGTTCTACATCCGTGACGCAACCTTTTAAATTAGCGCTATCGGAATACTCGTTAATTCCCACCAGCAAAGCTAATTTGCGAGGCGTTGGTGCGGCTAGGGTTTGATAATATCGCTCTAATCGAGAAGCGACTCGACCCTGTTTCTCAAAAAATGACAGTCCGGTTTGACTGGCAATTAGGATCGGTAAACCTAATCCAGCCCTTTGCAAAAAAGTTCGCCGATCTAATCCCATTAAAACCCCTCCGAAGCAAGGATGCAGGTGGAAAGGTGATTAGTGATTAGTGATTAGTGATTAGTGATTAGTGATTGGGAGATAAGGAGATAGGTTATCTTAAATTACTTCTCCGTTATCCCACTCACCGTTCACCACTCACCGTTCACCTTCTCACCACTCACCGTTCACCACTCACCGTTCACCACTCACCGTTCACCTTCTCACCTGTCACTGTTCACCACTCACCTTCTCACCATTCACCTTCTCACCACTCACCGTTCACCACTCACCTTCTCACTATTCACCTTCTCACGTCACTAATCACCAATCACCTTCTCACCAATCACCAATCACCTTCTCACCAATCACCGCTTACTTCATGTGCATCATCGCATTAGCTAATTCGGCTGCGACTTCTGGACGAGAGAACTCAGGCGGTGGAAGTTCACCCTGTCGTAACATCTCTCTAACTTTCGTTCCCGACAGATGGATGCGTTCTTCCTTGGTACTCGGACTAGTTTTCGTGGTTGCCATTTGCTGAGTACGAGTGCAGTAGAAAGCATGCTCGAACTTCATCGGTACGATCCCCAACTCTTTTGGATCGAACTCGTCGAAGATCTTTTGTCCGTCATAAGTACCGTAGTAGTCCCCTACACCAGCATGGTCGCGACCGACAATGAAGTGGGTACAGCCGTAGTTCTTGCGGAGAATGGCATGGAAAATAGCTTCTCTAGGGCCCGCATAGCGCATGGAACAGGGATTGATTGCCAAAATTACCCGTTCCTGCGGGAAGTACTTATCCATCATAATTTCGTAGCAGCGCATCCGCACGTCAGCCGGAATATCATCTTCTTTGGTTACGCCGACGAGAGGGTGGAGAAAAAGACCATCGACCACTTCTAGGGCGCATTTTTGGATGTATTCGTGGGCGCGGTGAATGGGGTTGCGGGTTTGAAAACCGACAATCGTTTGCCAGCCTTTTTCTTTGAAGAGTTTTCGCGATGCGATCGGATCGATTTGATACTTGGGAAAAAACGGATGGGGATCGCGCTGAAGCAACCAGACCGGGCCGGCTAAGTTAATCGGGCCCTGTTCGTAGAGGACTTTGACTCCAGGATGGTTGATATCGTCGGTGCGATAGACGTTAACGGCTTCGTGGGCTTTATTGTAGCGATATTTTTGGGTTAGTTCTAATACGCCAATAAAGTTGCCTTCCGAGTCATCCAAGCGTACCCAGTTTCCTTCTTTGAGAGAATCTGCAACCTCCTCGCTCACGGGGAGAGTTACGGGAATCGACCAGGGAAGACCGTTGACCAGGTGCATATCGTCTACGACTTTTTCGTAGTCTTCTTGTTCCAGGAAGCCCTTGAGAGGACTAAATCCGCCAATAGCGATCGCGATCAAGTCCGAGGTAGCCCGTTCGTCGAGTTGAACGCGCGGCAGGCGATCAGCTTGAGCTAAAAATTCTTCCCTTTCTGCGGGGGTGGCAATGCGATTAATCAGTTGACCGCCGTGAGGCGCAATTCCATCCGTATGTACACTCATATTAATTTTTCTAACTTTCGGGATCGATCCTATCAGGCTCTGCTATCAAATAGGATACTTAGGCTTGGTAGAATTTTCTTATTTTCAATCCCCATTACCCCTTGTCAAACATGGGATATCAAAAAATCTTAGTCGCGCTCGATCGCTCATCGCAGAGTCCAACCGTTTTTGAAAGTGCCCTAGAACTCGCCAAACAGTATGGGGCAGCTTTGAGGTTATTCTATGCCTTGCCTGTCGAAAGTCCAGCCATGACCCCCTACACCAATCTCTATGGGGAAGAACTGATTAACTTTTCTCAAGTCATCCGCGAACAGCTAGAAAAAGAAACCAAAGAAGTCCAACAATGGCTGAGCGAATATTGTCAGCAAGCGACAGACCAAGGAGTCTCCACGGAATGGGATTGGAAGGTTGGAGACGCGGGACGCTGGATTAGTGAGTCCGCCCATAGTTGGGGGGCAGATTTAATCGTTATCGGTCGTCGCGGACGGCGGGGTCTAGCAGAAATGTTTCTGGGAAGCGTCAGTAATTACGTTATCCATCATGCCCGTTGTTCGATTTTGGTAGTACAGGGCGTTCAGTTTGAAGAGGGCAGAAGGGAATTAGATAGGGAGGCCGATCTCCCCTGATTAGGGCACTTTTCTCCCGAAAATGACTAAATCTCGCTCGATGCGGTCTAATTCAGCAACTTTAGGCAAATAACCCCACTGCTGAAATTGATATTTGGCAAGCAGTTGTAAACTCGGTTGATTGTGAGCAAAAACAAAGCCTAATAAAGTATTGAGTCCTAGACTGGGACTTCGATGGATTGCCTGTTGCAGAAGTTGTCCTCCAATGCCTTGACGATGGTAAACAGGAGAAACATAAATGCTCAGTTCTGCGGTTTTATGATAGGCGGGACGACCGTAGAAAGATTGAAAACCTAACCAACCGACAAGTTGATTTTCATTTTCCATTACCCAGATCGGTCGGCTAGTCGGGGAATGCTCGTCAAACCAGCGCTTGCGACTTGCAAGAGATATCGGTTCTGTATCGGCGGTTGCTATACGAGAGGGAATGCTGGCATTGTAAATCTCGACAATGGTGGGTAAGTCGGCTTCAGTCGCTTCTCGAATCTTTCTGTGAGACATAAAAAATACATCCGAGCCAACAGTTTAATCTATGAGTAGCATTTTTCTAAAATAATACTTTCTTCCCAGTCTCCCAAATCGTTGAAGGGGCCCCAACGCGGGAGATGTCCTTTAGGGGCAAGTTTATGAAAAGTTAAATCTGCATAGCTTTTCCAATAGCCATTTCCTCTCCAGCCGACTCGTTCGCCAAATTGCCTGTATGCTAGAGGATTGTATTCGCCTAACTTATTTTTAGTTTCTAGATAAATTGGCTTTTGGACGCTGAACCCAAAATAGCCGTCTGAGTATTTTACCCAAAGGTTATCTAGACGCTGAAAGTCTGAACAGGGGAAACTTTTGATAGATTGAGTATCTAGCCAACCCTCAGCTTCCCTTCCTGCCACTCTTAACATAATGCGATTGGTTTGCAGGTCAGCTTTTTGCCAATCTCCTGCTAATAGATAATTTTCCAGTTCAGTATAGAGAGAGGACAGCGACGGAGGTAATGGTCGATTGATGACAGCAACCCCAGCGATCGCCAAGGCTGTTGTGGCGATTAACCCCAGAACGATTGCCCCAAGAGAAATTCTCGCAGGCTGTGGCGACTCTTTTGAAGATGTTACTGGTAAGGTAGTAGCACTAGGAGGTACAGTGACAGACAACTCTAGCGGAGAAAGAAGCCCTTGTAAAGCTTCGGAGGCATCCTGATAGCGTTCTTTAAAATGACTGCGTACCATTTTACTGAGAATATTAGCTAGGCGATCGCTCACATGGGGTACTCGATCGCGCCAGAGAATTTCACCCGTATTCGGATCGTCTGGTATTTGGTTAGGTCTTAGGCCTGTTAGGGCCTGGATAGCGATCGTTCCGACTGCATAAATATCGCTTGCCAGCTTGGGTTTACCATTCGATTGTTCGTTAGGCATATAGCCAGGGGAACCAATTCCCACCGTTGCGCTTGTCTGTCCGTCAACATCGGCAGTTAGACCGCTAATTTCCTTGACCGCACCAAAATCAATCAGTACCAACTTTCCATCTCGTTTGCGGCGCATAATGTTGGAGGGTTTGATATCCCTGTGGATGGCGTTTTCTCGATGAACGATCGCTAAAATTTCTAAAATCTCTTGCAATAGCTTGACCGTTTCTTCTTCACTCCAAGGCTGACCTGAGATAATTTCTTGAGAGAGGTCATGTCCTTCGATAAATTCTTGAACCAGATAAAATTCGCCATCCTCCTCAAAATGGGCGTATAACATGGGAATGCGATCGCATTGACCGAGGCGATAGAGAAACTTGGCTTCTCTGTCAAATAATCTTTGGGCAACTGATAAGGTATTTGGCTTAAGTTCTTTCGGTTTTAGATGTTTGACGACACACAGAAAATTTCCGGGTAAATCGAGATCTTTGGCCAAATAGGTATCTCCAAAACCCCCACTGCCAAGTTTTTGAAGAATGATGTATCGACTGCGAAGCGTTTTACCAATTAGCATAATCTTCATTCCAGCATAGCTAAGTAGGCGATCGCCCTAAGATAATTACGCAGCAACGGCGCGATCGGTTTTACCTCAAACAGCAAGAAGGCTCACACCTACCCGAAGGGAGGTGTCGAGATG
>CAYTUO010000008.1:0-28759 GCA_964441015.1 uncultured Pleurocapsa sp. | reverse complement strand
TTATTACACTGGCATTTACCTAATAGTTTAGCATAATATCTCCTGAAGAACCAGAAAACGTGAGGAGTTGAGAGTTTTCGCAAAAATATTTCATAATGTAACGTTTTGCCCGGTTGTGAAAATCTTTCCGATTTCTTTACCATTCCCTCACCCTTTTCATTACGTCCAATCTGGTAGTGTTCCATACGGTGAAGGATTTGAGAAATTTATTTAAATTTTGAATTTTCAAGGGTTTAACATGGCTATTCCTCAGTTACAGTATCCTCCTAACAGTCAAAATCAGCGAGTTGTTAGCTATGAAATCCCAGGAGACGAACAGCCCAGGATTTACACCACCGAAAATTTGCTTGCAGCTAGCGAAATCGATGATTTAATTAAAGCAGCCTATCGGCAAATTTTTAACGAGCAACAGCTTATTGCCAGCAACCGCCAAAAAGCGCTGGAATCGCAACTAAAAGTCGGTCAAATCTCAGTGCGAGACTTCATTCGAGGGCTAGTCCTTTCTGACACCTTCCGGCGGCGCAATTACGAGCCTAATAACAACTATCGCTTCGCGCAGATGTGCGTCCAGCGCCTTCTAGGACGGGATGTTTACAACGATCGCGAAAAACTTGCCTGGTCGATTGTGCTGGCGACGAAGGGATTGAAAGGATTTGTCGAGGACTTGCTCAACAGCAAGGAGTATCTCAGTAACTTTGGCCACGATACCGTCCCCTACCAACGGCGGCGCATCTTGCCCCAGCGAGCGCAAGGAGAGTTGCCCTTTGCCCGGATGCCTCGTTATGGTGCCGACTACCGCGCCCAATTAGAAGCCCTGGGATACTTCAAACACAAACCCACTTTGACATACCGTTGGGCCTGGCAGAAGCCTCCTTATCCACCAGCAGTACGAGCGATTGGAAGCGCGATCGCGATCTTTGGCGCTACTTTTGTCGGACTCGTTGCCATTGCTTCTGCTTTAGCCGCGTGGGGCATCATTTCCCTCTAGTACAGCACGGCGGAAATAACTGGTGATTGGTGAGAAGGTGATTGGTGAGAAGGTGAGAAGGTGATTGGTGAGAAGGTGATTGGTGATTGGGAGCAGAGAAAAAATCAATCCAAAATCCTTTCATCCAAAATCTAAATTAATGAATGTATTTGAACTGAAGCGGTTTGTGCTTCCCCCAGTTGCTCGTAAAAAAATGCAGGCTTGGATTAGAAGTCGCCATCTGATTTGTTCAGGAAATTTTTTTATTTTTGAAACAGTAGAATATTCAGCAGTCGAACGATTTGAGCAATGCGTTACCAGTTTAGGAGAAACCTTAATTTCTGTCGAAGCGAAAGAGCGAATTTGGATGGGAAACCATCGACAAGTCATTCTCTATCAAGCTAAAGCGAGTTTAAATCCGCCAAATCGCGACCTGCAACAATATTGGTTTAAATACGGGGGATTTTCTCCCAAATTTGACCAACGTTCTTAGCCATTCCCCATTAACGAAAGCATGACTTTGACGGTTAGTCAGTTCGCTTTGGCTCCCAATCCCTTTCATCTGGTCAGTCCAATTGGCATTGGATTAGGGATCGTTATCCTTTTTACTGCTTACTACCTGCTCCAACAACAAATTACCCAACGTCGTCGAGCAGAAATTAGACTGCGGCAACAGACTGAAAGGGAGCGACTGGTCAATCAAATCGCCCAACATATCCGCCAATCTTTAAACCTCGAAGAAGTGTTGGCGACTACGGTGGCAGAAGTCAGGAAATTTCTGGAGTGCGATCGCGTGTTAATCTATCGCATCTGGGGAGATGGCACTGGTAGCGCCATTACGGAAACAGTTTTGCCCCCCTACCCAGCCATTTTAGGAGAAACATTTCCAGAAGAGGTCTTCGAGCGCGAGTACCATCAAGCTTACATTCAAGGCAAAAGCCGCGCTATCACCGATGTTAACCAAGCCGATGTAGAGACTTGTCTGGCTGAATTCGTCAAACAGTTTGGGGTCAAGGCAAAATTAGTCGTGCCGATTATCCAAGAAATTAGGAGTCAGGAGTCAGGAGTCGTAGAGACGTTGCAGTGCAACGTCTGTACAGAAGTTCAGGAGGCAGAAGGCAGCAAGGAAGGAGAGAAGGAATCTTTTTCCTCTTCCTATCTCTGGGGACTTTTGATCGCTCACCAATGCAGTCAACCCCGACAGTGGCAACATGACGAAATTGAGTTAATGAAGCAACTGGCGACCCAAGTGGCGATCGCCATTCAACAGTCAGAACTCTACCAGCAGTTGCAACAACTCAACGCTCAACTGGAACGCCGGGTACAGCAACGCACCGAAGAACTCGCTAAAACCAACGAGGCCCTACGCCACACCAACCAAACTCTGCAATCTCTAATTGCCGCCTCACCTCGTGCCATTTTCACCCTCGACCTTCAAGATCGCGTCAAAATCTGGAATCCAGCAGCAGAACAAATGTTTGGCTGGACTGAAGCCGAAGTACTAGAGTGCCCCAATCCAGTTATTTCTGAAGAGAGCGTGGCAGAATACAAAGCGATTAGAGAAAGTGTGTTGCAAGGAATAACGCCCCCCAGTTTGGAAATCCGCCGACAGAAAAAAGATGGTTCTCCCATCGATATCGTCTTCTCGGCTGCTCCCCTCACCGACAGCGAGGACAAGATTAGCGGTTTGGTAGCCGTCGTCGCCGACATTAGCGAACAAAAGCGGCAAGCCGAACAAGTGCGACTGCTTCAGTCTGTCGTCGTTAATACCAACGATGCTATCCTCATTACTGAAGCCGAACCCATCGATGAGCTAGGGCCGCGGATTCTCTATGTTAACGAGGCATTTACCCGGATGACTGGCTATAGTCTCGAAGAAGTTTTGGGCAAAACGCCTCGGATTCTCCTGGGCCCCAAAACCAGTCGGACGGAACTCGATAAAGTGCGCTCTGCTCTGTCTGGCTGGAAATCAGTTACCGTCGAAGTCATTAACTATCGCAAAGATGGCTCTGAGTTTTGGTCGGAGTTCAGTGTGGTGCCAGTTGCTGACAAAACGGGTCTTTATACCCACTGGATCTCGGTGCAGCGCGAGATCACGGAACGCAAACGCACCGAAGAAGCATTGCGCCGAAGCGAAGAACGCTTTCGCTCTTTGATTGAAAATGCCTTGGACATTATTACGATTCTGGATGCCGACGGGACGATTCACTATGAAAGTCCATCGGTTGAGACAGTTTTAGGCTATCCTCCCACAGAATTAATCGGTCAAAACTTTTTTGCTTACATCCATCCCGACGATTTAGCCAATGCTTGCTGCGAGATTGGCAATGCTATCCAAGTTCGAGAGACAACTCTCCCAATAGAATTTCGCTGCCGACATCAAGACGGCTCTTGGAGAATGCTAGAAGCCATCAGTCAAAAATTTGTTGACGACGTTCCCGAACCCAGAATTGTGATCAATTCTCGCGATATTACCGAACGGAAGCGATTAGACGAAGTGCGGCTGGCGCTAGCGCGAGAGAAAGAATTGAGTGCCCTTAAAATCCGTTTTTTCTCCATGGCTTCCCACGAATTTCGGACTCCGCTCAGTACTGTCCTAGCGGCGGCTCAACTGTTGGAAAACTCCTCTGGTGCTGGAGATAATCCAGACAAATGGTCGAGGAATCTACGCCGGATTCAAGACTCTGTGAAAAATATGGTTCAGCTTTTGGACGATATTTTGACCATCAATCGCGCCGAAACAGGAAAACTGGAATTCAATCGCGCACCGCTCGATCTAGAGAAGTTCTGCCGTCAATTTGTGGAAGAGATACAACTAAGCGCAGGGACTCAACATACCCTAACATTTGTCTGCCAGGGAAAATGTACTGATGCCTGCCTAGACGAAAAGTTACTGCGCTCAATGCTAGCCAATCTCCTCTCGAATGCCATCAAGTATTCCCCCAAAGGAGGTCAGGTTCACTTCTCTCTAACGTTTGAGTCAGATTGCCTTCGATTTCAGATCCGCGATCGCGGCGTTGGCATTTCCCCCGAAGACCAAAAACAACTCTTTGAGCCTTTTTATCGCGGGAAAAATGTCCGTCACATTTCCGGTACGGGATTGGGACTGGTAGTTGTCAAAAAGTGCGTGGATTTGCACGGAGGTAGCATCGCGATCGCTAGCGAAGTCAGCAAGGGGACAACTGCGATGATCGTACTGCCTTTGATAGGGAAAAGAAGATACTCTTAACCCTGACTATTTAGCTGATATTTAATATTTTGGATTAGTGAAAGTAACTTCAGATTAAAGGCATTACATAAGCGGAAAATCCAGCATTGTTTAAAGCTTCAACGGCTGCGGATTCATTTTGTACCCAGTAATTGTGCCCAAACCGAACAAATGGACGTTCTTGTCCGCTTCCAATAGTGGCAATAACAGGAACCTTAGCTTTATGCCTATCTCCCGATTGTTCTTGCAAAATTACTTTCAGATTATTTTGATATAAAGAATTAGTTGCTTCCTGGAAAGTCAGTCTTACTATCACCATTTTAACTTTGTCTATCGGGTCTGCATCTTCAACAATCAATTGAATTTTGTCTTCTCTGCGCTCGACTTTTCCCCAAATAATTAAGTGAGAATCTTCATTTAAAATTTGCTGAATTCTTTCATAGGTATCGGCAAACACAACCGCTTCGGCTTGTCCAGAAATATCTTCTATTCCTAGAAATGCCATTGATTTACCTTGTTTGGTTGTAATCCTTTTGACTGAGTTCAAGATGACAACTGTACTTATTTTTTTTCGAGTTTTTTGTTCGGCTAATTCACTCAGATTAATAGGCGAGAGAATTTCTGTAGCTTTTTTAACAGATTTGAGGGGATGTTCGGAAACATAAAACCCTAAAGCTTCTTTTTCTTTCTTTAGTTTTTCTTGTAAAGAAAAATCTGCAACAGGTGGGGCACTGGGAGCTTGTTCAAAACTCCGAGCTTTAGAACTATTATTTGATAGAGGACTTCCCAGCAAATCGAATAAACTCATCTGCCCGCTTTCTTTTTCTTTAGCCCGTTTTTGTGTCCAGTTAATAACTAACTCTAAATCCTGCATTAATTGATAGCGGTTTGGTTGAATGCTGTCAAATGCTCCTCCTAAAATTAGCGTTTCTAATGTATTTTTTTTGACTGCTCGCAGATCGACACGGGAGCAAAAATCTGCCAAAGATGTAAATTTTCCGCCGGCTTCTTCTCTCGCTTGAAGAATATTTTCGATCGCACCTTCTCCCAATCCTTTTATGGCAGAAAGTCCAAACAAAATTTGTTCCCCAATGGGGGTAAAATCTTTGTGGGAACGATTGATATCGGGAGGCAGGACATCAATGTTCATTTTCTGGCAATTTTCCCGATATTTTTCGACTTTTTCCTGGCTGTCGCTGCTGGCTGTCAGTAAAGCTGCCATGTATTCAGTGGGATAATTGGCTTTTAAATAGGCAGTTTGATAGGTGACATAAGCATAAGCAGTCGAGTGGGATTTGTTGAAACAATTTGAAGCAACTAACCCATTAGCCAAGAGAAAATTATGGTCTTTTTCGACTCCGATGTCGTAGACGCTTTGCCTTCCCAACGATTTGCGGCTAATAATTTTGACCATAAATTAAGATTAGTTTTCTAATATATTTCAATAGGCTTAAGAAGCGATCGCTTTGCGAAACTCTCTAACCGCCTCCACTCTCGAACTCATCAGCACGCACCGCGCTAGTAAGTTAATATCTAAATCTGGCAATAGCTCACTCTGGTCAATCCGTTCGTAACCTTGCTCCCCCAGACGGTACCAAGTAAACAGCCCATCTTCCCAGAACCAGACTTCAGAAACGCCTAATGCCCGATATCGTTCTAGTTTATCAGGCCCGCCACTGCTAAAGACCACTTCAATTGAGAGATCGGGTACTGGTTTTAAATCACCGATGCAATAAGACTCATCTGCTTGGACTGAGACTTCTCCTTCTCGTTCCTGACTCATTGAACCTGTGGGGGTGAACTCAATCCCCTTCTCTACGAAGAAAGTTTCAATCAGAAGTCCGATCAGGGTTTTGAAGATTTCATGTTCTGAACCAACTGACAAAATTTCTACTATCCCTTTGTAGTAAAAAAGCCTCACACCTGGGGAATTAGCAAATCCTTCCTGAATCAGCTTGAACTGTCTCCAAGTTCTGCCATGCTGGACAATTCGCTGATCTTGAGTTGGTTTGTCTAAAAGTGGAGAAGCCATGACAATTAGCCTACTCACTATCATCGGATGATTTGCACGGGCATGATTAAATAAGTCATCTTTAAACCGCCTAACGGAGTGAAAATAACGGGTAGATTTCCCTCATTTAATTGCATTTGAATATCCGAAGACGGTAATGCTTTTAAGCCATCCATTAAGTATTTAATATTAAAGGCAACTTCTATATCCTCGCCGACGATTTCGGCATTCAGAGATTCCTTAGCACTGCCTAAATCTTGAGATTCTACTGATAATGATAATTGGCTCTGAGAGTTATCGATGATAAATTTAACAAGATTATTTTTTTGATCGGCTAGGACAGCAACTCGTTCTAAACTACTAATAAGCCGTTTGCGTTCTATCGCAACTGTCCTGACAAATTGACGGGGAATTAATTGTTGATAAGCTGGATAAGCTCCGTCTAGTTTACGACTGGTTAAGCGGCGATCGCCTAATTCAAAGATTGCTTGACTCTCATCGACGTGCAAGGCAACGGAATCTGTCCCTTGACACATTGCTAGCATTCTCTCTAATTCTCGCAACGCTCTGGCAGGAATAGTTGCCGAAAAATTCTCAAGATCGCGGGTGTCTTCTTGGGCGTTTTCTAATGGCGTTTCTACCACTGCTAAGCGATGTCCGTCAGTAGCTGCAAATTTTAAACTGTCCTGCGATCCAGTTAAATGAACTCCCGTTAATATTTGTTTGGTTTCGTCGGTACTGGCAGCAAATAAAGCACCTTTTAATCCATCGTTCAAAGCTGATACGGGTAGCATTATACCTTCCCCATCTTCTACTTTTGGTAAGTCAGGGAACTCGATCGCTCTCATGCCTCTGATTTGAAAGCGTCCTGAACTAGAGGTAAGCGTAGCTAGAAGGTTTTCCTCTTGTCCCTCTGAATCGGCAACCAGGGTAATTTCTTCTTCTGGCAAGCGAGACACGATATCGTTGAGAAGTTTGGCCGGTAAGGTAAGTTTTCCGCTTTCGGCAACTTCTGCACTAAAACTGGTGTTAATGCCCAAACTTAGATCGAAGGCAGTTAGACTGACTCGCCCTTTTTGAGCATCCGCTACAAATAATACGTTGCCTAACATAGCATGAGTCGGACGAGAAGGAACAGCACGACTCACTAAGGATAAGTTAGCGTTTAGGTCGCTTTGACTACAAGTAAATTTCATGGGCAGTTAAAATCGCACTTTTCTAGGAACAATTGTACTGTTTAGGGATTAGTGATTGGGAATTAGTTCACTGATAACTGATAACTGATAACTGATAACTGATAACTGATAACTGCTTTCACGTTTGATTCTGGTTTTTGCTGGCAAGGTTAATGCGATCGCTTAACTGGGAGAGAGTTTGACACAATTGAGGATCTTGTTGTTGTAGTTGACCAATTTTCTCACAACTGTACATGACGGTTGTATGGTCTTTTCCACCGAATTCCTCGCCAATTCTCGGCAAACTCAGATCGGTATGCTGGCGCATTAAATACATCCCTATTTGTCTGGCGACACTAATCTCTCGCCGTCGAGAATTTCCCTTTAACTCTTCAACCGATACTTTATACATCTGTGCTACCGCGTTCAAAATTATCTCTGGAGAAGCTGCTACCCTTTCGACGGGAGGATTTAAAACTGGGGCAATATGCTCGACTGTCATCGGCAAACCTGAAATAGAGATGTAGGTAATCGCACGAATTAAAGCGCCTTCTAATTCTCGAATGTTGGAGGTGTAGTTAGCAGCAATATATTCTATAACCTCTCGCGGGAGGCGCATATTTTCGTATTCAGCTTTTTTTTGCAAAATGGCCATCCGCGTTTCTAAATCGGGGGCTTGAATATCGGCAATTAAGCCCATAGAAAAGCGAGAAATCAGGCGATCTTGCAAGCTAGGAATGCGTTTGGGAGGGCGATCGCTGGCCAAAACCACTTGCTTTCCGGCTTCGTGTAAGGTGTTAAAGGTATGAAAAAATTCTTCCTGGGTGTATTCTTTTCCTTCAATAAATTGAATGTCATCGACCAATAGCACGTCGGCTGTCCGATAATGTTCTCGGAAGCTTTGCATACTGTCTTGGCGGATAGCAGTAATTAGGTCATTGGTAAATTGCTCTGTGGAAACGTAAAAGACTTTAGCATCTGGATACATTTCTAAACGATAGTGCGCGATCGCCTGCATGAGATGAGTTTTTCCCAAACCAACGCCGCCGCAAAGAAACAAGGGATTAAACTCTCGTCCTGGAGATTCGGCAACAGCTAGAGAAGCTGCGTGTGCCATGCGGTTTGTCGGGCCGACTACATAACGAGAAAAGATGTATTTGGGGTTTAATTTGCTTGGTTTAGGACGATCGCTTGATAAACTTTCTGTTGGAAGTGTCGAACGAGAAGCGTCGCGATCGCTGACGATCGCCAGATTTTCTCCTTGGGCGGCCGTTAGTTGAATTTCCACGGGATAGCCGAGTATTTCTTCTACCACGTCTGTAATGATTTTGAGATAGTTTTTTTGTAGGTGATTGAGAACGAAAGGATTGGCAGCTTGAACGATCAAATATTTGTCTGTCAACTCTTGGACTGTTGCCGTCTTAATCCAAGTATCAAAGGCAGGACGAGTTAATAATAGTTGAAGGCGTTCCAGGACTTGATTCCAGAGTTGTTGTGGGGACATTTCCACGAGTCGATCGGCGATCGGTAACTAGGAATATATAGTTTAGCGGGATCTGGAAGAGAATAGTATTATCTATTTTTAAGGGCGATCGCTTAACAAAAATTTACTATGACTGAACTCCTAGAAATTGCCAAATTAGGCAATCCGATTTTAAGAAAACCTGCCCAACCTGTATCAAAGATTACAGACGTAACGATTCAAGCCTTAATTAATTCTTTAATAGCCACTGCCGCATCAGCCAATGGTGTTGGAATTGCTGCACCCCAGGTTTCTCAAGCTCATCGCTTGTTTATTGTTGCCTCGCGTCCGAGCAACCGCTATCCCAATGCACCGTTAATGGAACCAATAGCGATGATTAACCCTAAAATTGTCTCCCATTCTTCCGAAACAGTCAAAGGTTGGGAAGGATGCCTCAGTGTTCCTGGAATTCGCGGTTTAGTTCCACGATATCAAGCCATAGAGATAGAATATACAGACCGAAATGGAAATTTACAGCGTCAGGAATTAACCGATTTTGTCGCTAGAATCTTTCAACACGAATTAGATCATCTCGATGGAATTGTCTTTTTAGATCGCGTAGAAAGTAGGCAAGATTTATTTAGCGAAGAAGAATATCAACGTCTTATTTCATCTCTCACTTTGATTTAAGTAAGCTAAACACTAAAAATTCTTTTTAATCGTTTTCTCAGCCACCTTACGGGATTAGTTTCCTCTTGAGATTCTTTAAGCAATTTTAATGCCTCTATTTGTTTTTCATGCTCTTGTAAAACTTCTTGTCGTTTGGCTAACTCTTGGACAATTTCTTCAGCTAACTCAGGATAGCTTTTGAGCAGTTGACCGAAGCTTTGACTATTAATTGTGAATAATATTGTCTCCGATACTGCTCGCATTGTCGTCGGATAAGGAACACCCAACATTAATGGAAGTTCTCCAAAAAATTGACTTTCACTAAAAGTAAACAAATGTTTTTCAGTACCTTCTTGTTCGTAAATAGCTTCTATTGCTCCAGAAAGGATAAGATAAAAAGCATTTCCTGAATCGCCTTGACGACATACAATTTCTGATGCATCTAAGTGTTGACGACAACCCATTTCAATTAAACTACGCAAATGCAGATCGTTTAATGACTGAAAATAACTAACTTGTCGAAGCAAATCGCGAAGAAAAAATAATTTGGGAGATGACGTTCTTTGCTGAGGTAATTGAGGGATATCTGTTTCAATTTTGGTTTCAAGTTGGCTTCCTGATTTTAAGGTTTCTGGATTTTTGAGCCAGATATCTCTTTGAGGAAAAGGAATTTGTATGCCAGCAGTACGCAAGTTATATTCAATAATAAAATTCAGAGAACTTTTAATCAGCAGTTCTTTATCAATTGTATTTACCCAGACAAAAAGTTCAAAATT
The DNA here is from genome assembly GCA_964441015.1 of uncultured Pleurocapsa sp. Lineage (GTDB taxonomy): Bacteria > Cyanobacteriota > Cyanobacteriia > Cyanobacteriales > Microcystaceae > Hydrococcus. The sequence goes on along the minus strand of CAYTUO010000008.1, from coordinate 18,491 downwards.
TAAAGCATTATCTCCAAACCCTATAAAAAAACTTTTGGAGGAGGATTGTCTATAATATTAGTATCCATGTAGGCAGAATTTAAAAGAACTTCTGTCACTAACACGGGATCGCTTCCATAGGCCACTCCTACAGGAATTTTAATAAGTCCTTTTAAATTTGTATAACTCTTATTGATAATTTTGTTTTCTACCAATTTGCTATTAGGAATAATAACTTCATTTCCATCTAAAGTATGGATGACTGCGGAACGAATAGAAATTTCCTCAATGTAACCGGATATGCCATCAAATTCAATAAAATCTCCGACTCTTAATTTACGTTCTACCAAAAGAGTGATGCCACTAACTAAATTTTTTGTCACATCTTGTAAACCAAATCCAATACCAACACCTAACCCGCCAGCGACGACAGCAAAAGTCGCTAAATTAAAACCGCTCAATTGGATGACAATTACACAGGTGATCGCACCGAAACTATAACTGATTAAAGTCGCAAGTGCTTCTCGATTACCCGCATCAATTCCCAATTTTCCTAGCAACCGATGCTTAAGAAATCTCTTTACAATCGTAGTAATAAAAGCAACGATTAGAAACGATAGAATAAGTCTTAAAATCCATATCAGGGAAATTTTCTCTTCTCCCATTTCCCAAAGAGGAGCCGTAAAAATCAGAGAAAATTCACTTAACAATTCTTTTAAGCTTTCATTCATTAGTATCACTGGGTTTAAATAAACATGAACCTAAAACGCCTAACAATCGCTACTTTTTTAGCTACTATTAACCTGGCATTTTCCCTTTCGCTAGTGGCACAAAATCCTCCTGCTAGTACTTATAATCCTGGCTTTTGGCAACCTAGAGCTAGAATAGAGCTTAATCGCCCCACAGCCATTAGACTAATCAACGAGACAGATGTGACGCTCGAATACGACTTAACTACTAATATAAAACCATCACCGCAACAAATATCACCAGGAAAAACGGCTGTACTTAAAGGATTTCCGATACCTGCTTACATTTTGATTAATGCTACGAATTCAGGAACGAATCCTGGCTCATCCCAATTTAATTTGAAATATGATGTCCAAGTGAGTCAAGATAATGAAATCCTAGTAAAAATTCGGAAAGTCGATCGCGATACGCCTGGAGATACCACAATCAATTTACATGAAACCGGAGCCATTTATATTTATTAAAATTAGTCAGCTACGATCTCTGTCCATTTAACTCAATCAATTCAGGGAACAGTTGCTAGGAAAAAGTTATCAAGAAACAATGAAGATCGAACAATAAACATCAGCACTGATAACTATTAAACGATGTTGAAAAAAACTGCAAGTTCCTGGTGGCGAAGTCTCATTTCTGTTCCTCTAAGTCTAATGGTTGGGGAATCAATGGCCCCTATTGCGCTTGCTACACTGCCGAGAAATCCCGACCAAACCGTAGAATGTGATATTTTAGTCGTTGGTGGCGGACTGGCGGGTTCAGCAGCAGCTTATGAAGCTTTGTTAAAAGGCAAGACGGTTTGCTTGACAGAAATTACCGACTGGGTAGGGGGACAAATTTCTTCTCAGGGAACCTCTGCTTTAGACGAACGCAAAACCCAACGAGAAAATCTCTTCTATCCTCGTGGTTATCTGGAGTTGAGAAAGCGCATCGAAGAGAAGTATGACGAACTCAATCCAGGCGATTGTTGGGTTAGCGATTCTTGCTATCTTCCTGGCGACGGGCATCAAGTTTTGAGGGAACAGTTGGAAGATGCCGCTAAAAAGGGCGAGGGCGAACTGAAATGGTTTCCTTCGACGGTTATTAAAGACTTAGAGATTGGAAAAGTCGCCAATGGGGGAACGGGAGAACAGATTCAAGGCGCGATCGCAATTCAACACAGTCCCGCCGAAGGTGCCCCCCCTCTCAATACCGAACCCCTCTCAAAAACCATCGAAGATGCCTATCGCTACGAAAACTCCTCCCGCTTTAAGAAAACCATTATTCGCTTCACTGCCAAAGCAGCCGAAAAACAAAAACCTGCTAATTGGTACGTCATTGAAGCCACAGAAACAGGAGAAATTGTGGCGCTAGCAGACGTTCCCTATCGCCTGGGCATCGATCCCCGTTCCTATCTCGAACCCTCTTCCTCTAGCGCAACTGCCGATCCCTATTGCACTCAGGGCTTTACCTACACCTTCGCGATGGAAGCCACCCAGGAACCGCAAAAGCACGAGATGCCGCCATTTTATCTTCAGCATTCTCCCTATTACAGTTATGAATTACAACGCCTAGCTAACTTTAATTTCGTTTTTACTTATCGACGCATTTGGAGTCCGCAAGAAGGACAAACAGAAACATTTGGCGGCGTTACCTATGAAGCCCCTATGCCTGGAGATATTTCCATGCAAAACTGGACGTGGGGTAACGATTATCGTCCAGGAACCTCTAAAGATAACCTCGTCTATACCCGCGAACAACTCCAAGCAACCGGACAATTAAATCCTGGCGGATGGATGGGAGGATTGCGAACAGAAACTCTCCACAAAGGCGAAGAACACGCATTAGGATACTTTTATTGGCTGATGATGGGAACGACCGATTCTCAGCTAGGCGAGGGGGTGAAAAAGCCTAACCCCAATAATCGTTTTCTCTCAGGACTGGATTCGCCAATGGGGACGGTACACGGTTTGTCCAAGTATCCCTATATGCGAGAGGGGCGGCGAATAGTGGGAAGACCTTCCTATGCCTATGAAGAGGGCTTTATGATTACAGAAATCGATATTTCCCGCCGCAACTATCAAGATGACTACTATCGCCAAACCCTATCCCCCGATACCTATCGTCGCCTGCAAGCGGCTTTAGCAGGGTTGGAAGGACTCGATGTCATTGGTGGAAAGGTTTCGCCTGATGCTGTTAAACGGCGCAAGCGATCGACCATTTATCCCGATGCAGTAGGGATTGGCCACTACGCGATCGATTTCCATCCCTGCATGACCAAATCGCCGCCAGAAGCCCGTAAAAACAAGGAACGAGAAGGAGAACGTCGCGGGCAAGGACAAGCGTATCCCTTCCAGATTCCCTTACGGGCAATGATTCCCCAAAGATTAGATAACCTATTAGTAGCAGGAAAAAGTATCGCTGTGAGTCATATTGCCGCAGCAGCCTATCGGGTACATTCCTTTGAATGGTCATCAGGGGCGGCAGCAGGGATAACGGCAGCTTTTGCACTAGATAATGGCGAGATTCTACCTTATCAGTTAGTTGAGCAACAACCGATTATTAAAGAGAGGAAGCTATTAGAACTCCAGCGTCAGCTAAATGAAAGCGGCAATCCGACTGCTTTTCCCAATACCTCAATCTTTAATGAAACTTGGGACGAATGGCAATGAAATGGATACTCAAGAAAGCGACAACCCTGCTTTCAACTTATCACGCTCATATGCTCGAATACAGAGCCGAGATATTTTTGTGGGCGCTGTCCAATTCCTTACCGCTTATTTTGATGGGAGTTTGGGTTGAAGCATCGCAAAAGGGGAATTTCGGATTAGGTTCTGTCGATTTTGCTCGCTACTTTTTTTCGATTTTCCTGATTCGACAACTCACGACAATTTGGGTGATTTGGGAGTTTGAGAGGGAAGTGGTAGAAGGTCGTCTTTCCTTTCGCTTGTTGCAACCGCTTGATCCAGTGTGGCATCACGTTGCCAGACACTTGGCAGAAAAAATAACTCGCTTGCCCCTGACGATCGCTATAACGGTTCTCTTTTTCTGGCTCTATCCTAAAGCTTTCTGGATACCCAGTCTCAATAATTTGTTCTTGTTTGCGATCGCGACTGTCTTGGCATTTATTTTACGCTTCATTATTCAATATACCTTTGCTATGTTTGCCTTTTGGACAGAACGTGCCAGCGCGATCGAACAGTTTTGGTTCTTGTTTTATATTTTTCTCTCTGGATTGATCGCCCCTCTAGAAGTTTTTCCCCCTCTTATCCGAGACATTGTTTTGTGGACACCATTGCCCTATTTCTTGTATTTTCCTGCTGCACTATTGCTCGGTTTTCCTGTTAATTTTATACGCGGCTCTCTAATTACGCTAGGATGGACAGTTTTGTTTTTCTTGATCAACCGTTGGCTATGGCGGCGGGGACTTGAGCAATATTCAGGAATGGGAGCATAGTTCAGTTATCAGTTATCAGTCTCAGGAGTCGTAGAGACGTTGCACTGCAACGTCTGTACAAGAGTTCAGGAGTCGTAGTAGTTCAGTAGTGCGAGCGGGACGCTCGCTAGTCCTTAGTCCTTGGTGATTGGTAACTGGGAATTAGTTCACTGATAACTGATCACTGATCACTGCTCCCCACACTCCCCACACTCCCCACACTCCCAATCACCAATCACCAATCACCAGTTACCAGTAATCAGTAATCAGTAATCAGTGTACCTGAGTTCAGGAGTTCAGGAGTTCAGGAGTTCAGGAGTTCAGTAGTAAATATTCTCCATTCTTCCTTGTCTCCCGATTGTAGATTTTGGATGAAAGGATTGATCCAGTCACCAATCACTGATAACTGATAACTGATAACTGATGACTGATGAGTCACTCTTCACCAATCACCAATCACCAATCACTGATTACTGATTTAGCTTGCAGCTTCGGCTGTTTTTTGAGATGGTTTGACGTTTCTAGCTGAGTGTGCGCGACTAGTTGCTTCTTCTTCCATAGGAGCAAACTCAATATGATTGAGCAACGTTGTTACAAAAGCAAACAGTAAGAAGGGTAGAGACAACACTAAAACAATTCCTACAGTTGCTAAGGCGTAAATTTGACGAGTACTGCTCCATAGAGCAAGGGTAGTGGCTAAAGTCAGGAAGATAACAATCAACCACACGATAATTTGACCGTAAATATCGCCAAACGTCAGCGTGCAGATCATGCGATATTTTTGTATTTCCTTATCCATTGTCCTTATCCCCAAATCAGGTTTATTTAATGCTTTAGGTTAAAGCTATGATCTTCGTTCTAGAGGATATTTAAAGATTTTTCTAAGGAATCGAAATATGAATTTACAAAATGGTGATTGGTGAGAAGGTGATTGGTGAGAAGGTGATTGGTGAGAAGGTGATTGGTGATTGGTGATTAGGGAGTGTGGGGAGTGTGGGGAGTGTGGGGGACAAGGGGGACAAGGGGGACAAGGGGACAAGGGGACAAGGAAGAATGGAGAATATTTACTCCTGAACTACTGAACTACTGAACTACTGAACTCCTGACACTGATAACTGATAACTGATAACTGATTACTGATTACTGATTACTGCTTCCCACACTCAATAAGCTCCTCTGACGAGAATTACGGTACTTTCAACGCCATTGGCGATCGCTTCGGGAATATTGCCGCGTAAAGCTTGCTGTAATAGCCCTTCACGACTGGCACCCACCATGACGACATGACATTTTTCCTCCTGCGCTACGCGAATCACTGCTTCAGAAACCGAGTGCGATCGCACGGCAATGGGCATGACGGGGAGCGATAAGTTATCTCTGAGGTAGTCAGTAGAGCGTTCTAGCAGACTGCAATCGAGATCGGGTGTTGCGGGGGAATATACTTGACACAGCCAAAGTTTAGGGGAATTGGCGCGAGGATACAAGCTAACGAGTCCTGGTAGCAATTCGATCGCCCGTTGAGCGTTGGGCCCGCCAGCCATTGGAATTAGCCAAGTTGCTTCTCGATCTAAAGCGTTGGGATAGGCATTAGGACTGGTGCCTAACTTGACCAACATTAAATCACAGCTAGCTCTATGAACGAGAGTATCTACGAGATCGCCAAAAATTTTGCCTGGCGTGGTGGTGCTGCCTTTCCAGCCCATCAATAGTAGCTTAATTTGTCGCTGTGCGATCGTTTCTAAAATCGCCTCAGCCCTATCCTGTGCCACTCGGATTTGCGTGTGTACGGGAATGTTCCACTGACGACCTAACCTTTCAACGCGATGCAACAATTTCCGGCTTTCTTGGGTATTGACATAAGTTTCAGCAGGAAAGGTATGCTTGGGAATTTTAATAATTTGCAGGCACTCTAGTTCGTATTGATGATAGCGTGCGATCGCGACGGCAATTTTCATGAGTGCTGGTGCTGTCTGGGGATTGGCAATGGGGAGCAAGATTCGTCCATTCCCGATTGAGGGAGAGCGCGTTTGATAGACTACATAGGAAGGAGAGGGTTTATTCGCTCGCTGAGTTCCTTGGTTAAGCTGCTTGACTTCGGTGCGAATGATATCGGTGCGGGTAATGATTCCTACTAGGTTGTTTCCTTCTGTGACGGGCAAGCGAGACAACTGATAGCGGTTGAGCAAGTAGAGAACATCACTGAGGGAAGTATCCGGCTTCACCGTAATCGGTCGCGGTGTCATAATCTCTTTTAAAGGTGTCTTTGGCGATCGCTGGTTCAAGTTGGCGAGATCGCTTTGCGTGACAATCCCGACTAATCTTCCCGCTTCTATGACCGGAAATCCGCGATGGTGGGAACGGGAGATTGCCAGAAGAACTTCATCGAGGGTTAAATCGCTGGCCAAGGTTTCTACCTGGGACTGCATGACATCGGCGGCAGTTAATTGATTGAGAAAGCCATCCCGTGGCGTTTCCTGTTGCTTGAGTTGGATGCCGCTCGTTTTCAGCAAATGTTCGTAAATCGAGCCGCGCGAGACGCTTTCTGCCACGATGTAGGCGACTGCACAAGTCACCATCAGAGGTAACACGATGTTAAAATCGGCTGTGATTTCAAAAACAATGACGATCGCCGTCACGGGCACTCGAACCACTGCTGTAAAAAAGGCTCCCATTCCTGCCAAGGCATAGGTCGATTCGGCACTAATGCCTGAAAATAAATTGGCCAGATCGCCCATCAAGTAACCCAGGGCAGAACCCATCACCAGCGCTGGTGCAAACAATCCCCCTGGTGCGCTAGAACTGTAGGCCAAGATAGTCAGGAAGAAATGGGCAACAAAGGCGATCGCGATGTTTTGCCAGGATAAGACCCCATAAACCAAGAACTCGCGCAATCCAGAATTATCTCGAAAAAAAGGCGGTAAAAAAGCAATAATTCCCCCAGAAAGACACCCCACTATCCCAATTCGCCAAAATAAGGGCAAATTAGAGCGACGGTTGACCCAAAAACTAAACATCATGCCCCGATTAAACAGCGCTCCCAAAACCCCCGCGATCGCGCCTAAAAGGAGATAAAAAGGAATTTCTGGGGCTGAGAAACTGCTATTGCGAACATTGAGCAAGCTGGCGGGAAGGTTGAGATCGGCCGAATCGAGGAGCCGAGAAACCACCGCCCCCGTAAAAGAGGCAACGATCGCCGTTTCTAGGGTTAAATCCGATATATCCCGCATCAACTCTTCTACCACGAACAGAACCCCAGCAATAGGGGTATTAAACCCTGCTGCTAACCCTGCCGCCGCGCCTGCTGCAATCATTTGCCGACGATGTTCGGGAGAGGTAGGAATCCAACTGCTCAATTGTGCTGCTAATGCTGCTCCAATATGGACTGTAGGCGCTCGACGGCCCAGGGTAAAACCCGCACCCAAGATCAACGTCGTACCAATCGCTTTAACTAACGCTACTCGCAGGGACAAGGGAATGGGATATCGAGCCAAAGCTGCTTTAACTTGGGGAATGCCGCCCCCCGATGCGGCTGGGGAGAACTTCTGCAAAATCCAACCCGCCAACAGCCCAAAAATTAAACCCACTGCGGGTAAGACTGCCCAGGCCGGATACTGATGAGCCACTTGAATACGCCATCCTCCCAGCCAACCAACGCCTTTTTTGAGCCATAAAGCCGCGATCGCAGATAGAATTCCAATGATGCAGGCTTCTATGAGGGCATAACGGCTATCGACCGATCTCCGTCCGAAGTGTAAGGATTTGAACCAAATGCGAAGGCGCTGGGGAATGGTGTTTAGTTCCATTAAGGATAAATTCTAGGCGGCGATCGCTTGATGGTTATAGGGTAACAGGTTAATGAAAAATTTCTAGGTGCAAAACATAGTGCCCTAGCTGGATTGACTTCGACCACAATTCGTATTCTACCCGCAAGTACTTAGGTAAAGGAGACCCTTCTAGTTGCAAACTGCGAGTATAGTTACGCAGGCGTAAAGATTGACCGTCTTGAATCTCGCTACTATTGAGCCAATAGCGGCTAATGCCATAAACCCCTTCTTCCCAATAATGACGATAGGCTAAGCGATCTTTCCCTTGCATTGTCATAATGGCCCGATAGGGAGAAATTTCTAGCCACAGTAGGTTTCCGTTTTCCTGGGATGGAATGGCTTGTTGGGGCCGATCTGACTGATAAAACAGCAGGTGAAACCTCTGTCTATCTTTCTGATATAAAGTTGCTGCCGCTTCTATTGTCGAAAAAATGGGCAGATCGGTAGAAAACAGAGATAGACAGATAGGTCTGCGGTGATGGGTTAACATAAGGAGTAAAAATTAATCAGGCTTTTTGCGAGTAACCGTAACCATACGTCACAAGTAACTTTAATATTTTGAATAGTTAATCTGAGGCTAATTGCTCATTTGAGGGGATCGCTATCTGTCTGACCGATGCGACGAAGATCGAGAACGTCACTCATATTCTTAATTTGACTAATGGTGCGATCAAGTTGTTCGCGATCCTGAATATCAATACTTAAAGAAATTAACGCTGGTTTGCCATGACTCGTTTTTACGCCAGCATTGCGAACGTTAATATTTTGATCGCTCAAACGAGATAAAATGTCCCTCAATACTCCTACTCGGTCGATCGCTTCTATTTGAATATCCACTGGATAAGTCTGGAGTCGTCCGCCACCCTCTGTTGGATTCCACTTGACAGGAATTAACCGTTCTCCTGGAATGTTTTCTGCATTCGGACATCCCTGACGATGAATAGAAATCCCTTTAGAACTGCGAGTAACCACGCCAATGATCGGTTCGCCAGGAAGGGGATTGCAGCATTTTGCCATGTAGTACAGCAGTCCTTCAACGCCAGCAATTGGCGATTTACTACTCTTGGGGCTAGTTAAGTGACGAGTTTGCAGTTGAGAGAGTAACTCAGTTGGATCAGTTGATGCAATCTCTGCTTGTTGGGTTTTGAGGGTGATCTCTCGCAGTCGGTTGACTACTTGATTTGAGGTGAGTTCCCCATAACCGAGTGCCGCTAACAAGTCTTCGACGGTTTGATAGTTACATCGTTCGGCTACCGTTTGCATCGGGGCTGATTTTAGCAAAGCATCTAAGCCACTTTTTCCCAGTTCTTTTTCCAGTAATTCCCGTCCGCGCGCCAGATTTTCTTCTCGGCGCGATCGCTTATACCATTGACGAATGCGATTGCGGGCGCTTGGCGTAACGACGAAGTTGAGCCAATCGAGACTGGGGCGGGCATTTTTCTGAGTAATAATTTCTACAATGTCCCCATTTTGCAAAGGAGCATCCAACACTGACCAACGTCCGTTAATCCGCGCCCCTTTCATATGATGTCCGACTTCGGTATGGATGTGATAGGCAAAATCGACTGGCGTTGCCCCTCGCGCTAGTGCCACCACATCTCCTTTGGGAGTAAAAACATAAACATCGTCTTCAAATAGATTATCTTTGAGACTGTCTACATATTCTTGCGCGTCTTTGAGGTCGTTTTGCCACTCTAGTAGCTGGCGCAACCAAGTAAATTTCTCATCTTCTTGCGATAGCTGAGTTGTACTCGATCCCCCCGTTTCCTTATATTTCCAGTGAGCAGCAATCCCGTATTCGGCGATGTGGTGCATTTCCAGCGTCCGTATTTGCACTTCCATAGGGCGGCCGTTTAAGCCAACAACTGTTGTATGTAGCGATTGATAGCGATTGGGTTTGGGCAGTCCGATATAATCTTTAAAGCGACCGGGTATGGGTTTGAAGGCATCGTGAACGACGGCTAAGGAGCGATAGCATTCATCTTTCGTCTCTACGATAATTCTCAGGGCAGCGATATCGTAAATTTGGCTAAATTCTTTCTGCTGCCGTTGCATTTTCTGGTAGATACCATAGAGATGTTTGGGCCGTCCTGTAATTTCCCAAACATGAACTCCCAGCATTCTCAAGCGCTCTCGCAACGTATTGGTCACTTTTTCTAGTCGCGCTTCGCGATCGCCTCTTTTCTCTGCTACCAGCGATTGAACTTCCCGATAAGCTTCTGATTCTAAATACTTAAAGGCTAAGTCTTCTAGTTCCCATTTCAAACGTCCGATCCCCAAACGGTTCGCCAAAGGAGCAAAGATTTCTCGCGTCTCCAAAGCGATGCTACACTGTTTTTCGGGCTTGAGATGTTCTAAGGTTCGCATATTGTGCAGCCGATCTGCCAGCTTGACGACGATGACGCGAATATCTTTAGCCATCGCCAGGAACATTCGGCGAAAATTTTCGGCTTGACGTTCGGTTTTGCTGGAAAAATTAAATTTAGATAGCTTGGTAACTCCTTCTACGAGGTGGCGTACCTCAGATCCAAATCTTTCTTCTATTTCTTCTACCGTAACGTCCGTATCTTCGACCACATCATGGAGGAATCCCGCCGCAATCATCGCTCTATCTCCTCCCAAATCCCGCAGCAAAGTCGCTACAGCAACGGGATGAGCGATATAAGGTTCTCCCGATTTGCGATATTGCCCTTCGTGAAGTTGGTAGGCAAAATTGAAGGCGCGACAAATCAGACTCAGATCTTCGGCGCGATCGCACTCTGGATTGGATTTATAAGCAATCAAACATTCCTGTAGCCAATCGGGAAGCTCTAGTTCGACGGATTGAGAAACTTCGGAGGAATTGGCGGTGTCGGGAAGGGTTACGGTAGTTGCGTTCATAGAAGGTTAGCTTGGATGGGTAAAGAGCAGGAGAGAAAAGATACTTTTGAAGCAGGGAGTTAACTGAGCGCTTCCGATGAAACCTTATAGTGAGTTATACCCTGACGCTGCCGCCGTGTATCCCTATTCTTTATTACCAGAAACAGTGTCAGCTACAGAAATTAAAACCTTCTTTTAACGATTCAATTGTTTTGGCGACTCGGTTTTAGGCAAGTCTCCTCAAAAATTTAATATTATTTAACAGATTCTAGCGCAATCCGGTGATCTATGTTACCGACATCACACCAAAAAGCCTATCAAAAATTATTAAATGCCTTATTAGCGTTGCACGAGCAGATCGATTCCCCTAATTTAAGGTTATCTCTTATACAAGAAAAGTTTCAGCAACTTCAACAAGTCTTCCAAAATGAAGTTATGCCTTTGGGAAGCGAGGAACTTGAGGGAATGATCGCCTCGCGATTTCAGTCAGTGCAAACAGAGATGCATCGTGCCTTACGGCTGTTGGGAACGGATCTCCTGTTTTTGCGCTCATCAAAACAAGCAGCCACTTCTGAGCAAAGATTAACTACTCTGCGCGATCGCCTCTCCCAAATGAGAGATTATTGTCAAGTTATCCTGACATTTAATAGCGATATCGATTAAGATAATACATCATAAAACTCGGACTAATAACTCGAAATGACTGAACCCTTATTCGGCGTAGAAAATTTGCGGGTTTCTTATCCAGAAAGTAGCGATTGGGCAGTTGATGATGTCTCGTTTACTCTCAACAAAGGCGAAAAACTCGGATTAATCGGAGAGTCAGGATGTGGAAAGTCTACCATAGGACGCGCAGCAATGCGCTTGTTGTCCTCTTCATCCCGCATTGAAGGACAAATTAAATATCAAGGACAGTCAGTTTTCGATCTCAATCCCACACAACTACGGCAGTTTCGGGGAGAGGTAGTAGCGTTAGTCTTTCAAGATCCCATGACGCGACTCGATCCCCTGATGACTATTGGGGAACATTGTATTGAAACTTTAAGATCGCATCAACCTCAACTATCGCGTCGTCAAGCAAAGGAAAAGGCGATTGAGACTTTAGAAAAGGTCAAAATCCCTGCCAGTCGCTGGGGACAGTATCCGCACGAGTTTAGCGGAGGAATGCGGCAAAGGGTGGCGATCGCCCTGGCCTTACTCCTCAATCCTAAAGCGATCGTGGCAGACGAACCGACCACTAGCTTAGATGTTACTGTTTCTTCAGAAATTTTGCAGGAACTGATGCGCTTGTGCAACGAACAGGAAATGGCACTTTTGTTAATTTCTCACGATCTAGCAATGGTAGGGGAATATTGCGATCGCATCGCCGTCATGTACAAAGGCAAAATTGTCGAAACTGGTTCAGTAAAGTCTATTTTCTCTGATCCTCAACACGAATATACCCAGTCTCTTTTAAAAGCAGCATTGCATCTTCATCTAGAAAAGGAGTCAGAAGAAGAAATAACCCCTAATAATCAGCAAACAAAACCTCTGCTAACCGTTAAAGACTTAAAACAACACTATATCTTAGAGGGAAATCTTCTAGAGCAATGGTTCTCAAAAGAGAAGAAAGTTATCAAGGCCGTTGATGGAATTGATTTCGAGCTATATCCTGGGGAAATCTTGGGACTGGTAGGAGAGTCGGGGTGCGGAAAAAGTACCCTCTCTCGGACAATCTTACAGCTAATTCGTCCCACCTCTGGAATAGTGGAGTTTCAAGGAGAAGATTTAACTCAACTTTCTCCCGAACAGATGCGCCAAAAACGCCGTCGCCTACAAATGGTGTTTCAAGATCCCCATGCGTGTCTTAACCCTTTGATGACCATAGGAGAAAGTATTGCCGATCCTCTTTTTATACATCAGTTGGCAACTCCTAGCGAAGCAAAAGAGCGAGTCGAAAAAATGCTCAAACGAGTGGGACTAACGCCGCTAGAGGATTACTACTATCGCTATCCCAGCGATTTATCTGGAGGACAGCAACAACGAGTTGCGATCGCGCGTGCATTAATCACTCAACCCCAGTTAGTCATCTGTGACGAACCTGTAAGTATGCTAGATGCCAGCGTACAGACTCAGGTTCTAGATTTGATGCTGGAGTTAAAAGAAGAATTTAATCTGACTTATTTATTTATTACTCATGACCTCTGGGTAGCTAGATTTTTATGCGATCGCATTGCGGTTATGAATGCCGGTAAAATTGTCGAACTCGATCAAACTGAAAAGATTTTCACTAACCCCCAACACCCCTATACCCAGAAGCTATTAGGATCTGCACCCATGTTAGTGGGACTTAAACAAAAATCAAGCCCAAATAAAGCCTAAACTCGCTTTATAAGCAGCAAACACTTCCCTATTATCAGTCAACCAGTCAAAGATTATCGCCTACTTTGTTTATGGGGATTGTTTAAGTCCCATAACAGCGCTCGCAGAAACGAATGGCTTAACCGTTTGCTCGATCTCAGATGCCAGTTGCCGCTTGGCTACCATGAGAGATCATACACACCCCGCACTGAGATACTATATTGACATTCACGATCTCCTGCGAGGGCTTCTAAGCGATTCCCAGGGGGCGAACGGAGGTCATTTAGTTCGAGCGCTGCATTGAGAATTTCCAGCTTGCGCCGAGCTGACTTTTCAATCGCTCCGAATTTCCCCATACTTTCATCGTTAAACAGACGCTCCGTATGTTTGCACCGGAAAGACCTAATCATTAACACTGCCTATTTATTTTTCTAGGGTATTACGAGGAGCATAATAGTAGCAACTTCTATCTTTAGAAGCGATCGCCCTATGCCGGAAGGGTACGGAGAATTAAAATTCTAGGACAGAATGAGAGGAATATTACGGCTGAGGTGACTTTGGATATTAGGGGGAGCGCAATATAACTAATATGAGTTCTGAAAAAGAGAAAATTTTGCAGTTACTTAGCGAACAGCCAGAGACTGTTTCCTACGATGAAATTTTATATCAATTGCTGCTAAATCGCTTAAATCTTCAGCCACAGCAAACAATTAATACTGAACTACTTGAAAAAGGTATTCAATTACAAAACTTAATTTTAGAAAATCGCAAAATTGAGCTTGACTCTTATATTAAAAGTCAAGAATTAGAATTTAAAAACAAACAGATATTAAGCTATTTTCTCCCAAAAATATTACCTTCTTTGTGGCGATAGTGGCGGCATTAGGTACAGTCGGTGCTGCCTTCACTCAGGGATTTTTCAACCTGGCTCTTAAGAAACAAGAATTCAACTTTAATTCTCAGCTAAAAGCCAATGAATTTCAATCTAATTTAATTTCTAAAGCTACTGAGATTAAAAACGAGCAAAATCGCAGAGAGGTACTGGAATTTTATGTTGATATAGGTTTGATTACAGATCAAAAACTTGCTGAGAATATTACTAATTACATTAAAGAAAAAGGTACTTTACCTTACACTCCTCCATTAACTTCTAATTTAGAACTTTTCTCCGATACTCCCCCAGAATGGGGACTGAATCATGTTCCTACTATTTTAGAAGCTTGTAACAGTCTTGGGGTCACAGAACTCAAACAAATTGCTTTAATCTTGGCGATCGCTGAATTTGAAAGTGCAGCAGGCAAATTTATGACTGAATTGTCCTCTGGTGAAATCTATGAAGGTAGAAAAGATTTGGGCAATGAACAACCTGGCGATGGCGCGCGTTTTAAAGGTCGAGGTTATCTTCAAATGGTAGGACGTAGAAACTATGAACTTTTGGGAGAAAAATTAGGAATAGATTTAGTAAATAATCCTGATTTAGCAGCCCAAACAGAAGTAGCTGCTAAAATTCTTGTCTTAAGTTTGAAAGATGGTTTATTTACTGGAGTTACTCTTAGTGATGCTCTCAAAGATAGCAGTTTTGCCCAAGCTTATCAACGCTTAAATCGTGGAAGTTTACGCCCCTCTACAGCACAAACTATTGCTGCAAGAGCCAACATATATCTGCGAATTCTTGAAGATAACAAGGAATTATCTCACCAATAGCGAGAAAATCCCTGAAGGATGAAGACTTTAAAAAGAAACCCCAATTAGGAATCGAGTTAATTGCGAGAAGTTTAGCCAGAGGCTATCGACTGTCAATTGTGTTAATCGATGCTGGTTTTTTTCTTCATCAACCATGCCAATCCTGCTGCGATCGCTTCTGCCAAAATACTAATAATTCTAAATAAAGCAATGGTACTTAGAACAATTCCACTCGGAAAATGTTGCCCGGATAATAACGCGATCGCTGTTGCTTCAAAAACGCCAATTCCCCCTGGGGCACCAGGCACAATTAATCCCATCAACCAAGCAAAACTAAAGACACTAAATAACGTTGGAATTTGACTCAAATCGAGTGGGATTAAGGCGATCCAAGTCAACAAAAATCCACTTCCTCGAAGGAGCAAAAATCCAACTTCTCCTAGCAAATAGACTAAGGGATATTGTTCGATAGTAACCGTCGATCCTTTCTCTTTATTTTTTAATCGACTCAAAAATTGTAGAGATGGATTTAAAATTTTAGGATGAATTCCTAGCAAAACTATTAGTAATAAAACAATATTAATTTGCCAAGTCCAAGGAGAAAAACTGGTCTTGATTAAACCAATACTATAAGCTAATAAAGTAATTAAAAAAGCTGCTGCGCCCATTAATAAAGGTTCCAATAAAACGCTCAGACTAGCTGATCCTAAAGAACCACCTGCTTGATAAACGGCTGAGATGCGACCGTAAAAATGCCCTACATTACCCGGTAAATATTTAGCTAGATTAGTAATTAAATAAACTTGTAGCGCCCATCCTCTGCCGACAGGTTGTCTAAACGCTTTGAGTAATCCAGTCCATACTAACCCCGACCAAATATGAGCCAAGAGCGTTATGATAAGAGCGATCGCTAACAGTAACCATCCTCTCGGTTCAATTTTGATTGCTGCTACGTTTTGCCAGTTATCTTTAAACGCTTTGAGAACAAAAAAGAGTGTTCCACCTAAGATAACCCATCTAAGATAAGGTTTTATCGCCAACAGAAATTTTTTCATGCGATCGGTAATTGGTAAATTGGACAACTAAAATTTAAGTAAAGACTCAATAAATATTATCTAAAAAATGACCAATAATTTCTTGAAAAACAAAGAAAAACTTTTTGACCGTTGGGCACCCAATTATGACTTCTTACTAACGACAGTATTTTATCAAGCTGTCCATAAACGACTGCTAGAATATGTCGAATTGCCTGAACAACCTAACGTACTAGATTTAGGGTGCGGTACGGGCCGTCTTTTGAATCGACTTGCTGCTCAATTTCGGGATCTTCAAGGAACGGGACTCGATTTATCAACACAAATGTTGCGCCAAGCACGACAGCGCAACCAGCATCATCCACAACTGATTTTTGTTCAGGGTAATGCAGAGTCTTTACCTTTTACAGATAATCAATTTGATGCTGTTTTTAATACAATTAGTTTTCTTCATTATCCCAATCCCGAACGAGTTTTTGCTGAAGTGAGTCGAGTCTTGCGTCCTCAAGGGAAGTTTTATTTGGTTGATTGGGCAGTAAATCGAGCTATGGTTTTCTCTATTTCTCAAGCAAATGTAAGATTTTATAATGCTCAACAACGAAAGCAATTGGGCGCAAGTTTTGCTTTAAAGTGCTTGGGTAATTATTATCTCTTAGGTGGAGTTTTACTGACAATTTTTACAAAAGAATGAAGGAAACACAAAAATTAAAAACCAATAATCAACTAATTATTTTTACTCGTTATCCAGAACCAGGGAAAACTAAAACTCGCATGATTCCCATCTTAGGAGAAGCAGGAGCAGCTATGCTTCAGGAAAAGATGACGGAATATACTCTAAAAAAAGTCAGACAATTGCCAAGCCTTCTCTCCTTATCTATAGCTGTCTATTTTACAGGTGGAAATAAGGCATTAATCAAAGATTGGTTAGGAAAAGATCTGCTATACGAACGACAAAGTGAAGGAGATTTAGGACAGCGAATGCAGTCAGCGTTTGAGCGAGCATTTGTTAAGGGAATGACTAAAGTAGTCATGATTGGTACTGACTGTCCCGAACTAACTACACCGATTTTATCTCAAGCATTTGATGGACTCGATCGCCACGATCTAATGTTAGGGCCAGCCGTAGATGGAGGGTATTATTTAATTGGGTTAAGTCGTTTAGTTCCTGAATTGTTTATTGGGATTAATTGGGGAAGTTCAGAAGTATTAGCTCAAACCAAAGAAGTGGCTCGACAGTTAAAGTTAAAGGTTGATTATTTACCTCTTTTGAACGATGTAGACCGTCCTGAAGATTTATATCTTTGGAAAAAAGAAAGTTAATCCTGAACTTTGAATTGATACTTACGCCTGCAAATTCGCGATCGCGCACGGCTTCAACTTGTTTTTGATTCCGTTCAAAATTCGGCTCAAATGCGCCCCGATAAGGATGATTAAAAGTATTTTGAAAAAATGTGCTATATTTTGCTTTATTTTAGGGAAAATAATGATAAAAGCGAAGAAATTTCCTTTTTTAAAGATAAGACCTTCAAGTAGAGAATTTTCTTGATACTAATGGCAATCCGTTTTAAATCCAAAAGCCGAGCCAGCATGTCGTCTCGAATGCATAGATGGGACAGAATGCATCAACTAGAGCATCTGAAAAAGATAGCAATTATCAGCATTTTAATAGCGGCAAGTTTGGGATTTTTATTTTTTAACCAATCGAAATCCGTACTTTCCGACAATCCGCACGGAGAAGTTAACTCTCAAACCCATCAACTCACCTCAGAACCCCTCTTTCCTCAAAGCGATCGAGATCGGAGTTATCAGGGGCCCAGTAACAGTAAAGTCGGTCGTCCCTTGAGCGATGAAGAACGCCAAGCGATCGCGCAACTGCTAGGAGAACCGTTGTTGCCGACTTCTACCCCAACCTTTGAACAAACCCCCAAATTTATTTTGCATGATACCTCTGGCGAACTAGATGATGCCACCATTCAAACAATGCAGCAGCAAGCACGAGGGCCGATGGGGAACGGGATCGCTGCTTATGTTGCTAGAGAAGGTCAGATAAGCATCGCGCGACCTTTCTTCGCTTCCCGCCGTCCAACAGCAACGGTTTACGAGAAGGCAGCCGATATTTTCCCTGAAACCGTTCGCAATGGGGAAATGCGTCGAGTTTGGCAAGCAACCGAACCCTCATTGAGACAAGCAGCCCTCCAAAACGCAGTAGCGGGACTGAATTTAGACGAAACCTCCCTCATCAATCGAGCAACAATTTGGCTCAATGCGCCTTCTGAGAAAGCGTTTGAAGCCCTAAAAGCACGCTCCTCAGTCAATCTAGATGGGGGAAAAACGACAGGGTTGTGGACAATTGCCCGGATCTGCGATCGCCTGGCGAGTTCTCCCCAAGCTGTCAAAACGCTCAAAAACTCCTGTCAGAAGCTAAATCCTTTACTGAGAGAGACTCGAAAGAGAGTTGCTTCATCCGTACACATCGAACTGATCCAAAAACGAGGATCGGAATGTTATGTGACCAATGCACAAGTGAAAGCCTATAATGCTAAGGTGCCCGATCACTTAAAAATTTCAGCCAATCAAGTCGCTCCCCTACAAACTTGGGATCGACCTGCCTAT
>CAYTUO010000007.1:0-29231 GCA_964441015.1 uncultured Pleurocapsa sp. | reverse complement strand
AACTGATAACTGATAACTGATAACTGATAACTGATAACTGATAACTGATAACTGCCTTTTACCTTTTCATAGTTCTGAGATAATGAGGAGAACAGGGAGTTCCCCAAGCTACTTGTTGTTCGGGAATATTACTAAAAACACTACTACGCGCCCCAATAACGACGTTAGCACCGATTTTGACTCCAGATCCAATAAAACAATCTGCTGCTATCCAAACACCATTTCCGATCGCAATGGGGGCCGTTTTCAGACCAAAAGCAAGATCCCGAAAATCGTGGCTTCCCGTACACAAATAACATTCTTGGGAAATGACGCATTGAGAGCCTATCGTGATGCGATCTAAACTATACAAGACAACATCATCGCCAATCCAGCTATAGTCGCCAATTTCCACTTTCCAGGGATAAGTAAAGCGGGCAGTCGGTCGAATTAATACTCCCTTGCCGATTTTGGCACCGAATAGGCGCAATAACCAACAGCGAAATCCATGTAAATGGTGGGGACTCAGAGGAAAGGCGATCGCTTGCACCAACCACCACAAGAGGATAAACCAACCAGGTTTGCCGCGATCGAACCAAGATTGATCGTAAAGGCGCAGATCGATTAGCGCTTTAGCATCCAAGACGGGGATAGGTTCGGGTTCTGGCGGCATTATTTGGCAATTTTTGCGGTTTTTGGCGGGTTTTGAGGGAAAGAATCGAGATAAGACGCGGGAATATTCAGGCGACCTCCAAATTGCTGTAACTCATATAGCTTCACGCCGATTTGATACTCATACTGGCTCAACAGACGACCATAAATATACCCGGCTTTGCCATCCAAAAAACCGAGGCGAATGAAGTAAAACAAGATAAACCGCAGCAAAGGTTTGAAGGGCAACCGCACCCAAATTTTCTTGAGAAAGCGCTTGCGCTGTACTGCATCTCCGAACAAATTAGCACCAATAGTTCCGCTCTCGTCAGAATCGGCCAGGATATTATAATAGACGCGGGCTTCCCAGTTAGAGTAGCGGTTATGTCTCTCTAGCCAGTGATAAATGTCGCGAAAGTCGATGTGTAGCATATCATTTTTCAGGTAGCCTGCCTTGCCTTGCAAAATGACATGCTCGTGGACTTCGTTATCGCCAGTATTGGGAATGTCTTCTGTTTTCAGATTTTCATAGCGTCCCACCTGGTGTTTAAATAACCGCAGATTCCAGTCAGGATATTTGCCGCCATAGCGAATCCACTTGCCCAGGAAAAATACCTTGCGATTGAGATAGTAGCCGTTGTAGTTTGGATCTTTAATAGCTAGAGCAATTTCGTCCCACAGTTCAGGCGGAATGCGTTCGTCGCAATCGACAATTAAGACCCACTCGTTGCCAAAAGAAAGATTCTCTAACGACCAATTCTTTTTCTTGGGCCAGCGACCGTTAAAGTAGAATTGAACGACTTTTGCGCCGTAGCTTTGGGCAATTTCACAACTGCGATCGCTACTTTGAGAATCAACAAGATAGACTTCATCAGCCCTAGCTACACTCTCCAGACAAGCCGGTAGATTTTGCTCTTCATTCTTGGCTGGAATCAAAACTGAAACAGGGATTTTTGCTAGCGTAGTGGACATTCTGAAAAAGCGATAAGTTATTTAGTATTGAGTTTAAGCCGTGAGACTATCCCTAGAAAAATTATCAATAACAACAATTTTGTTTTTCATTTTAACGATTTTGACCAGTCAAGCAAAGCCGCAAATAGTTCGCTAAATCGACAGTAATGACCTTAAAACAGATTATTCTCGTAACAGGTGCCGCCCGTTCGGGAAAAAGTGAGTGGGCAGAAACCTTAGCGCAAAATATGGGTAAACCTGTGGTCTATGTGGCAACTGCGACAGTAGATCCTAACGACTTAGAATGGCAGACACGCATCGAAAAACATCGCCTCAGACGACCAGTCGATTGGCAAACGCGACAAGTGCCTGTAGAACTTGCTGCAACCTTTGAGACAGCGACTCCGCCTCAATGCTTATTGGTGGATTCTTTGGGAACTTGGGTTGCCAATTTGCTCGATCGCGATGATTCGATTTGGGAGAAGACAACGGCTGACTTGCTCAAAAGTTTACAAAAAGCAACAGTGGATATTATTTTAGTCGCTGAGGAGACGGGGTGGGGTGTCGTACCCGCTTATCAAACCGGCAGACAATTTCGTGATCGCTTGGGAAACTTAGTTCGTCAAATCGGGGCGATCGCCAATCCCGTTTATCTGGTTGCTGGAGGTCACGTTCTCAATCTCAGCCTTTTAGGTCAACCGTTAAAAAATTCTGAATTCTAAACTCTCAATTCCTTAAGGATAGGACAAAAAAGGTAGCATGGAAGGGTAAGTCTAGATGAGCCATTTTTCAATGGATATGGCATCGGAAAAAAAAGTCAAACGCTATCTTGCTTACTGGTTTCAGTTAGGTAAGAAAGTTTTGCTAGGAAATGGACAAGAAGAACTGTTACCCCAATCAGTCATTGAAGGTGATCGCTATTCCAGAGAATTTGAAGCTTGCTGGCAACGCATTCTTTCTAGCAACGCGGGGGATTGCTATCTTGAAGGAACCGAACAAAGCATTCAACAACTCCTAACACCTGCGTGGGATATAACAGATTGTGTCAGGTGCGGTATGCCTGTACCGACGTTCGAGATAGGGATGCCCTCTCCCACCTGTCCCTGTTACGATCTCCCAAGCTGGCCCAATTTAGAACTACCATTACCGCGCTCTCCTGTCAACAGTTCTGATCATTTAAACACTATTAAAGACCGATTACACAAAACTCGCGAAGGTTTGTGACACTCTAGTATCAGTTGTCAGTTATCAGATTTTGGATGAAAAGATTGATTCAGTAGTGTGGGCCGAAGAGCTTACGCGAGCGGGACGCTCGCACTACTTGATTCCCAATCACCAATCACCAATCACCTTCTCACCAGCTAACGACACAGTTGTTCTAGGGCTTGACATTCGGCTGCTGTTACCTCGCGCCACTCACCCGGTGCTAAACCCTCTAGGTGCAGTTGAGTCACCTCTTGTCCTTTTTGTATCCCGATCGCCACCCGCACTAGCCGTAATGTGGGAAAGCCGATAGCTGCGGTCATGCGCCGTACCTGTCGGTTGCGTCCTTCTGTGAGCGTTATTTCTAACCAGCAAGTAGGAACGTTTTTGCGGTAGCGAATGGGAGGATGGCGAGGGGGCAAGTCGGGTTCTTCTGGTAATTTTCTGACAATGGCTTGGCGTGTTCGGTAATCTTGGATCGTAATTCCTTCTCGCAGGCGATCGAGGGCAGCTTCATCGGGAATGCGTTCGACTTGTACCCAATAGGTACGGGGATGGGCAAACTTCCGGTGAGAGAGGCAGTATTGCAAGCGCCCGTTATTCGTCAGTAAGAGCAATCCTTCGCTATCTTGGTCAAGTCGTCCCACCGGGTAAACCGACGCGATCGCAATATAGTCTTTAAGCGTCGATCGCCGCTCGACTTCATGGCTGCTGTCGGTAAACTGGCATAATACGCCATAGGGTTTGTAGAACAAAATGTAGCGAAACACTGCTTTTCCTGGAGAAAAAGGCTGCGTTGAGGCAGTTTTTTAACTTGTGGGTGAATTTTGCCTAAAAAAGAATTAGACTGTTAAGCATAACATAAAACCATAAAATCTCTCCAGAGCGATACTTGATGCGCGCTAAGAAAGTTATCTCTTTGAGCGCAACTTAGTATGAGTCTTCACGGGTTGTGGGTGGCTGAATTCTCCCTCTCGCATTCAGCTTCTTGTTCTGTGGGTAAGTCTTCTGGCAAGTCAAATAACACCAACGTCATATATTTCTCGGCCCACTCGGAACCAAACGCTTTCTCCAAAACTCGACGAGTTTTATCGTTTTTCTGTTGTTTGCTGCAATAGTTGCGCTGTCCGGCAAAGTATAAAGCTTGTTGTTGAGGAGATACGGGTTGCGATTGAATAGCTTGACTACAGTGAATCTCTAAGAAACTTTCAACGCGATCGAGAAATTGACTTTCCTCTTCTTGACTCGTCGGACGAATAAACAGACAAAACTCTGAGAAAATATCTCCCCAAGCAGGAAGATCGCGAGGCTGGGAAAATTGGGGACTGGGTAAGGATTGGAGGGCAGTTTGGTAGGTTGGAGGAAGAGTACGCTCTAGATTAGTGGGGGATAAATCCGCGATCGCGGCACTGACTTCACCCCGTCCCGCCACGATATCGCAGCCAAACATCGGTAAAGCATACTCTGGTTTGGGGAACATGACGCAGTGCAAAATATCTAAATTATTGCCCACTTTTGCCAGTTCCAAGTGCATTTTGCGAAACTGCGGGGTTTGATAGCAACGGTTTTCGATAACCAGTTTTTCGCCTTCGAGTCGTCCTTCGACATAGCCTAACCCCTCTGGCAACTCATAAAGGGATAGATCGAGATATTTCTGCCAAGAGGCCAGAATAATGTCAGCTAACTGACAAATTAGGGGGTGTTGTTGTTGGCGGATGGAGGGTTGTGAGGTTTCTAACATTCCAAGCATCTAAGCCTTGCCAGAGTGCAACGAGATTGAGAAAACCGCTAAAAGGGATCTTTTAAAAAGATATACTGAGACTGACCGCTATTTGTATTAAGTAGGAATATAACTTAACGATAACTACTAGGAGAGCTTAATATGTTTGGGCTAGGGTGGCCGGAAGTGGCTCTTATCGCGATCGCGGCGCTAATTGTTTTTGGCCCGAAAAAAATTCCAGAACTCGGCAGCGCTTTAGGCAAAACCTTACGCGGTTTTAAGGAAGAAATCAATAAGCCCCAGGAAATTTCTTCTGGCGAAGACAAGGAAGAGGATTGAGGGAAATCAGTGACGCGATCGCGGGTAGAATTTAGCGGAGTTTCAACAAATTAAGACTTATCAAAATGTCTGCTTCCCTAAACCTCAAATCCAAACATCGTTGTTTTGGCGGCACTGTTGGCTACTACAGCCACTATTCTCAATGCTGCGATAGCGAGATGCGCTTTGCTGTTTATATCCCGCCTCAAGCCAAATTTAAACCCGTTCCCGTGCTCTATTATTTATCGGGGCTAACTTGTACGGAAGATAACTTGATCACTAAAGCTGGGGCGCAACGTTATGCGGCTGAATCTGGGATTATGTTAGTTGCTCCCGATACCAGTCCTCGCGATACGGGAATTGCGGGAGAAGATGATGATTGGGATTTGGGAACTGGGGCAGGTTTTTATCTGGATGCTACCGTCGAACCCTGGAAGCAACACTATCAAATGTATAGTTATGTAGTTCAGGAATTACCTGAGTTAATTGGGCAAAATTTTCCAGTCCTTGCCCATAGACAGGGAATTTTTGGTCATTCGATGGGAGGACATGGGGCACTGGTTTGTGCTTTGAAAAATCCGAAAAAATATGTCTCAGTTTCTGCTATTGCGCCGATTTGTGCGCCGATACAGTGTCCTTGGGGACAAAAGGCTTTTATGGCATATCTGGGGAGCGATCGCAACCGTTGGCGCGATTACGATGCTAGCGAATTAGTCAAGAAAATGCCATTCAATCGTCCTATCTTAATCGACCAAGGAACGGCAGATCCGTTTTATCAGCAAAAGCAATTATTGCCAGAAATCTTTGAGGCAGCTTGCCAAGAAGTCGGCCAGCCACTAACTTTAAGATGGCAAGAAGGATACGACCACAGTTATTTTGCGATCGCAAGTTTTATAGCAGATCACATTCGCCACCATGCCGCGTTTTTGTGCAATTAAAACAGCAATTAAAGGCTCTTGCTCACTTTTGGTGATGAGAAGCTAAGGGAGCAGAACGGCGATCGCGATCCGTTTTGGCATAATTTATAGTTGCACTCTTTACTTTTATGATAAGCGATTATCCGAACATGATATAAGTCGAGATGAGAAAGCAAGCTTGAGTGAACTACCTACACTGACCTGACGGTACAGTGTAGGCTTCCCAATTCATTGGGGATTGCCTCGGTCGCCATAGATTTTTTACGTCCTGGCGACTTTGGTCTTACATCCCCTCGGTGGGCAGAAGCGCTAGTTCCTAACGCCACGCCAGTTACTCTACTTGGGGAGACCCCAAGACCGTACTGGCTCCATAATCGCAATCCTTCATTTTTAATATTTATCGCAGCATTAATGTCTCTATCATGCTGTTTGTGACAGTGGGGACAATCTACAAATCTGACACCCAATGAATCATATCCTTTTTGCAACATTGGGATTTGAGTAATACCTGTCCTAATTCTATATTGAGCGATTGTGGAAATATGATAATCCTAACCAAATTTTGGCAATTGAGAAATCCAGATTTCGCCGGCCGACAAAATACAAGCTTTCTTTCCAGATGGATCGCCAAGGAATTTTTTAATCTCTTCTTTAGAGGAGTATTGAGAAGATCGGGCTAACCTGAAAGTGAGTTGACCCTTCAGACGAGTACTGTTTATGACTAAACGAACTTTCGGTGTCATTGGTTTAGCCGTGATGGGTGAAAACCTTGCCCTCAACGTAGAAAGTCGCGGTTTTCCCATTGCTGTATACAATCGTACCGCCGCCAAAACAGAAGAATTCATGGCGACGAGAGCGCAAGGAAAGGATGTTAAACCTGCCTATTCTCTTGAAGAATTCGTGCAAATCCTGGAACGTCCCCGCAAAATCTTGGTAATGGTAAAAGCAGGTTCGCCTGTCGATGCCGTTATTCAAGACTTAAAACCCCTTCTGGAAGCGGGAGATATGATTATCGATGGCGGTAATTCCCTCTATGAAGATACAGAAAGACGCACCCAAGAATTAGAATCTACTGGTTTAGGGTTTGTTGGCATGGGAGTGAGTGGGGGCGAAGAAGGTGCCCTACACGGCCCCAGTTTAATGCCAGGAGGGACGGAATCTGCCTACAAAGAGTTAGAACCTATTTTGACCAAAATCGCTGCCCAAGTAGACGACGGCCCCTGCGTGACTTATATCGGGACTGGCGGTGCGGGCCACTATGTCAAGATGGTACACAATGGCATTGAGTATGGCGATATGCAACTCATTGCTGAAGCTTACGATCTGCTCAGAAATGTTCTGGGATTAAATCATAATCAACTTCATGAAGTGTTTGCCGAGTGGAACACCACTGACGAACTGAACTCGTTTTTGATTGAAATTACGGCAGATATCTTTACCTACATCGACAAAGAGACGAATTTACCGCTAGTCGATTTAATTTTAGATGCAGCCGGACAAAAAGGAACGGGACGCTGGACTGTTCTAAGTGCCTTAGAATTAGGTGTTGCCATTCCTACGATTTTTGCTGCCGTCAATGCTCGTATTATGTCTTCCTATAAAGACGAACGGATAGCGGCCTCGAAGGAATTGACTGGGCCTGCAGGCCAATATGACGGGGATGTTAAGACATTTATCAACCAAGTCAGAGATGCTCTTTATTGTTCAAAGATGTGTTCCTACGCTCAAGGAATGGCATTGATTGCTAAAGCATCGGCTGAGTTTAACTACAAGATCAATTTGCCTGAAACTGCTCGTATTTGGAAAGGGGGCTGTATTATTCGGGCTGGATTCTTGGATAAAATTAAATCAGCCTTCAAAGATAATCCTGGCTTGCCTAATCTTCTCCTAGCTCCTGAGTTTAAGCAGACGATTTTAGATCGGCAAGAGGCATGGCGAGAAGTTCTCTGTGTTGCCAATAAGTTAGGAATTCCCGTTCCGGCGTTTAGTTCTTCTTTAGATTATTTTGACAGCTATCGGCGCGATCGCTTGCCGCAAAACCTCACTCAAGCACAACGGGATTACTTCGGTGCCCATACTTACGAACGGATCGATAAACCCAAGGGCGAGTTTTTCCATACTGAATGGACGGTTAAGGATTAAGTAAGATACAGGGGTGGGCGTGGCCCACCTTAATTATTTAGAGCGTTCAGTAAAGGAAAAATATTCAATATGAAATGGCAAGAGGTATATGAAAATAAATATCTCCAAAATCTACCCTTCAAGATTGAATTGAATAGCTGGGGACAAATCGTAATGAGTCCTGCTAAACCCAAGCACGCAATTTTTCAAGGATTGATTCTTGAATTATTAAATTCAGCAATTGATACGGGTATCGCTTTTCCAGAATGTCCCATTGAAACGACGGATAATGTAAAAGTGGCTGATGTTGTCTGGGCTTCTGATGAAAGATTAGACATTATTGAAAATGAAGATGTAGCTTCCATTGCACCAGAAATTTGTATTGAAATTATTTCTGACAGTAACACTTTCAAAGAAATGGAGAGCAAAAAAGATTTATATTTTGAAGCACAAGCAGAAGAAGTTTGGTTTTGCGATCGCGATGGAACAATGAAGTTCTATAATCGACAAGGTGAGTTACAGCAATCTTTATTAGTTTCCAGTTTTCCTAAGCAGATTCAAAGGAAACGTTAATTAGCTACTCATTAATGTCTTATCGATTATTAATTGTAATATTTTTTACGCTCGGTTTAGTTGGCATTCTCAACCATGCTATGTGGCGCGATGAGTTAAATGGTTGGCTGTTGGCTAGAGACAGTCATACTATTTTTGAACTATTTTCTAATGTGAAATATGAAGGGCATCCTATTCTTTGGTATCTTTGTCTAGATTTATTAAATCAATTGACAAGCAATCCAGTCGCTATGCAAATTTTGCACTTGTTTATTGCTACTGTTTCTGCTTATCTTTTTCTAAGATATTCTCCTTTTAAAAATAGAGAAAAAATACTTTTTATTTTTGGATATTTACCCTTTTATGAATATTTAGTTGTTAGTAGAAATTATGCGATAGGATTATTTTTTATTGTTCTTTTCTGTATTTTTTTTGAGACGAGAAAGAAAAGTTATCTCTTACTCTCGTTGATTTTGGCTTTGATGGCCAATACGAATGCCTACTGCCTGTTGATTGCGATCGCGCTAGAAATAACTTTGATTTTGGAATATCTTTTCCAAAAAAAAATTAATTGCAAACTAACAGCTAAGCCTCAAAATATTTTTATTAGTCTGATTATCTTTTCTTTGGGAGTCATTATTTCAGTAGCCGTACTTATTCCTCCGATGGATAGTAATTTACAGGGAGGTGCCACTCAATGGATGCTACAATTCGATCTTTTCCACTTAGCTAAAGCAATAACAAGAATTTGGAATAGCTATATTTTAATTCTAGTTCCTGCTGATTCCAGGTTTTTAGATGTATCTATTTTTGCCTTACTTTCCTTGGGAATATTAGCTTTTGTCGCGACTATTTTTATTAAAAAACCGATCGCACTATTTTTCTATTTGTTGGCCAGTCTAGAAATTCTCGCTTTTACCTATATAAAATTTTTAGGTTCCGCAAGGCACTACGGACATTTATATCTTATTTTAATCATCTCGCTATGGTTATCCAGTTATTATCCTCAATCCGATCTATTCGTTAACTCATTCAAAAAACTGCCCCATAAAATCGAGAGAGCGATCGCTTACTGGATTAAGTTTGTTAATCAATATAAAACAACTTTCATTATGGTAATTTTATCGGCTCAACTTGCGGCAGGAATTTTTTCTTTCAGTCGAGATTTATTGATTCCCTATTCTGCCAGTCGCGCCACAGCACAATTCATTCAAAATCAACAATTAGAGCAAATGTTAATCGTGGGGAGTGAAGATTTTGCCATTACCCCTATCTGTGGCTATCTCAATCGCAAGATTTATTATCCAGAAAGTCGTCAATTAGGGAGCTTTGTTTTATTTAATAATCAACGCCAATCAATAGATGCTGACGGTGTTTTAGAACAAGTAAGTCAACTCTCAAAAAAAGAAAATAAAGATATTCTATTAATTTTAAATTATGAACTCAATCATTCAAGAAACGATCTAAAGATTTCTGCCTTAGCAAAATTTACCAATGCTTTTATTCATAATGAGAAGTATTATTTGTATCTGGTAAAAAAAATCTAAGCACAGAAACAATGATTGCAAAACTCAAGAAACTGAATGTTAGTCGAGGAGCGATCGCGGCGGCTATTATATTTTTTAGTGTCGAGTTAATTCTGGTACTGCATCGATATTACAGCTTCTACCCTTCCTATAGCTCCTTCGATCAAGGCATTTTTAATCAAGTCTTTTGGAATGGCATTCACGGCCAATTTTTTCAGAGTTCTCTCTCATCAAGTCTATCGATTTCCTTGTCCGTCCCAGAAGTTTCTTACCATCGCTTAGGACAACATTTTACACCCGCACTACTGCTGTGGTTGCCGATTTATGCCCTTTTCCCCTCAGCAGCAACGCTACTATTTCTGAACGTTACCTTAATAACGGCGGCGGGAGTAGTGTTATACATATTAGCTCGTCAGCACCTCGACCCCAAACTGTCAACCTTCATGATGATGAGCTTTTATGGCACTAAAGCAGTCATAGGGCCAACATTGGGAAATTTTCAAGATCTCTGCCAGTTGCCTCTCTTTACCTTCGGACTGCTGCTAGCGTTAGAAAAAAGAGCCTGGTGGTGGTTTTGGATACTCGCTGCATTGATTTTAGCCGTGCGAGAGGATGCTGGCATTCTGCTTTTCAGCATTGGGTTTTATCTGATTGCGAGGAAGCGTTACCCTTGGATGGGTTTAGCTGTCTGCATTTTAAGTTTTAGCTATGCCATCGCCATTACTAGCCAAGTGATGCCCCTATTTTCCCATGACGTGCCTCAGAGGTTTTTAGTCGAACAGTTTGGTCATTTTGTTAAAGGGGACAAGACTTCCAGTCTAGAGGTACTCTGGGCAATGATAACTCAACCCTGGCAACTTTTAGGGGAAATTTTTAGTCCTTTTTGGAGAACCATTCAATATATCCTCAATCATTCTCTAGCCCTCGCCTTTATTCCCCTGATTTCTCCATCTACCTGGATGCTAGTCGCTGCACCACTCCTGACGCTGTTTCTGCGGAATGATTATTGGGCGTTGTCGATGAATATGCGCTTTGCTTTGACGGTAGTACCAGGGCTATTTTATGGCGCAATTCTTTGGTGGTCGTACCATCCTGGAGCATTTAAGCTCAGATTCCGACGTTTTTGGGCGTTTTGCCTGGGCGTGTCAATCTTCTTTACCTTAACCTCTAATCCCCATCGTGCCTTATCTTTCCTCATTCCCGACTCCATTCAGCCGTGGGTTTATGCCTCTCCATTGCAACAGTGGAAACGTGCCAGCATCATTAACTCGTTTCTAGCACAAATTCCCCCAGAGGCTAGCGTATCAGCAACCACACACATCGTTCCTCATCTTTCTGGTCGTCGAGAAATGCTGGGATTTCCATCACTGGAGTTGATTAATGATGCGGGAGAAAAAATTAGTGTCGATTACGTCATTGCAGATTTAGGACAACTTCAGCAGTACCAAGTGGCGTTTACCGATGACCGAGAGCGACTGCAAATGATAGTACCTGTTATTGACCAGTTACTCAAGCAGGGAAGCTACGGGATGATAGGCTGTCAAGATGGCGTTATTTTCCTGCAAAGAGGCGTTGCTTCCAATCCCTCGTCTTTATCTGCTTGGACAGTTGTCCGTCAGGAATTAGAATCAATTTTAAAAATGAAGGATAGGGGATGAAAATTAAACCAATAACTTTTAACCAACTAAAAATCGCGAAAAAACTGACAATTAGTCAAGCGGTAATCACGGCGGCGGTTATATTTTTCTTGGTCGAGTTGGTTATTATCTTATGTCGCTATTATGGTTACTACCCTTCGGACACTGCCTTCGACCAAGGCATTTTTAATCAGGTTTTTTGGAATGGCATTCATGGTAGGTTTTTTCAAAGTTCCCTATCATCGAGTCTGTCGATTTCCGAACCAATACCAGAGGTTTCTTACCATCGCTTGGGACAACATTTTACGCCAGCACTGTTACTATGGCTGCCAATTTATGCTATCTTTCCCAGAGCAGTTACCCTATTCGTTTTAAACATCGCCCTGATCACGTCTGCGGGAATAGTCTTGTATATCTTAGCCCGCCAGCGTCTCGAACCCAAATTAGCCACCCTAATTGCTATTAGCTTCTATGGTTCCAAGGCTATTATGGCTCCGACTCTGGGCAATTTTCAAGATCTCTGTCAGTTACCGTTGTTTACTTTTGGGCTGTTTTTAGCCCTAGAAAAACGCTGTTGGTCGTGGTTTTGGCTACTAGCGGTCTTAATTTTGGCAGTGCGAGAAGATGCGGGAATCCTTCTTTTTAGTATAGGAGGTTATTTGCTCTTGAGCAGGCGCTATCCTTGGCTGGGTTTAGCTGTCTGTCTTGTCAGTTTTAGTTATTGTCTCGTCGTCACCAGTAAAGTGATGCCTCTGTTTTCTCACGATGTATCGCAACGGTTTTTGATAGACGAGTTCGGTCACTTTGTGGATGGGGATAAGGCTTCTAGTCTAGAAGTTATCTGGGGGATGATTAGCAAGCCTATACGCTTGATAATTGAGATAATCAGTCCCTTTAAGCCAACTTTCAGCTATTTGGTGGCACTTTTTCTGCCCTTAGCCTTTATTTCTGCTATTTCTGGGGCAACCTGGCTGTTAATCGCCTTTCCTCTGCTAGTACTTTTGCTGCGGAATGAGTCTTGGATGTTATCCTTGAGTATGCGTTACGTACTGGCGATCGTTCCGGGATTGTTTTATGGTGCGATTCTCTGGTGGTCGCATCATCCTGGCGCTTGGAAGGCAAGATTTAGACGCTTTTGGCTCATTTGTATTGGTGTATCCATCTTTTTTACTTTCACGTCTAACCCCAATCAAGCGTTATCTTTCATCATTCCCGATTCGATTCAGCCGTGGGTATATGCTTCGCCCTTACAGCAATGGCAACGCGCTAGCATCATTAACTCTTATATTGCCCAAATTCCGCCCTTGGCAAGTGTCTCGGCTACTAATCAAATTGTCGCTCATCTTTCTAGTCGTCGGGAAATGCTCAGGGTTCCAAGGGTAGAGTTGATTAATGATGCGGGAGAAAAGATTTTTGTCGATTATGTTATTGCAGATTTGGGGCAACTTCAGCAGTATCAAATCGTTTTTGCCGATGAACGAAAGCGACTGCGGGAGATAGTGCCTGTTATCGATGAGTTACTTAAGCAGGGTAGCTATGGGGTAATAGGTTGTCAAAATGGCGTTATTTTCCTGCAAAGAGGCGTTGCTTCGGAAATGACTGCTTTATCTGTTTGGAATGCTTTTCGTCAGGAGATTCAGTTTAAGTATTAAGTAAGGTGGTTTTTTTGATCTCACGCAGAGGCGCAGAGGCGCAGAGAGGAAATGCGAACTAAATTTGGGGAGTTTAAATGGCTATTGGGATTAGCGATGGCTGCAATTTTTCTCTGGCTGGTTGCTTTGGGAAATTTGCCTTTGCGAGATTGGGATGAGGGGTATTATGCCATTGTTGCTAGGGATATGTTTCGTGGGGGAAGTTGGTTTTTTCCGACTTATTTGGGAGAGCCTTTTTTATTAAAACCTCCTTTGATGATGTGGTTAATTACTATTAGTTATCATTGGGGAGGGGTTAATGAGTGGACGACGCGATTACCGGGTGCTTTTTTAACGGCTTGTGGCGTTCCTTTGCTTTATTTATTGGGGAGAGAAGTTTTTGCTTATCGTCGGGCTGCATTTTTTTCTGCTTCGGTTTATTTAACGCTTTTACCTGTGGTTCGTCACGGAAGATTGGCAATGCTCGATGGGGCAATTAATACTTGTTTTATCCTGTCTCTTTGGTGTTTATTAAAGGCGCGTCAGGAGCGACGATGGACAGTTGGGGTAGGAATTGGGCTAGGTGCGATCGCGTTAATTAAGGGGGTTTTGGTCATTGTTTTGGGTGCGATCGCGATGGTTTTTCTTTTAGTTAATCAGCAAGTTAAGTTATTAAAAAGTCCCTATCTTTTGTTGGGGTTTCTTTTGGGATTTTTACCGATTTTTGCTTGGTATTTTGCTCAATTTCAGTATTATGGAAATTTATTTATTAAAACGCATTTTTATTCGCAAAGCTTTGAGCGCTTATCGACTTCAGTTGATGGACATCAACAAGAGTTTTGGTATTACTTGGTTGAGTTAATTAAATATACAATTCCCTGGTTGTTATTTTTGCCTGGAGGATTTTCTCTAGCTTGGCAACAACGCGATAAGAGTTGGGGTGCTTTGGTGATTCTGGGTGCAATCATCTATCTGGGAACGATTTCTTTGATGGGAACTAAGTTACCTTGGTATATTATGCCTGTCTATCCTTTTGTTGCGCTGGCTGTTGGGGCTTATTTAGAAAAACTTTGGCACAATAACAAAAAGTATTCTAAGGTTTTTGTCGGCCTTTTTATCTTTTTAGGAATTGCAGCTTTAGGCGGTTGCGTTTACTTTATTTTGGCAGATCCTCAGCTAGTTTTAATTGGTATGGCGGTTGTTTTATCGTTAACAATGGCTATAGTCGCCTGGAAAATAAAACAAAATAATCGCATTTTTATTCCAATTTTATTGGGAGGCGTTTATCTAACTTTGTTATTATTTGTGATTTCTAAATCGTGGATTTGGGAATTAAATGAGGCTTTCGCGGTTAAACCTGTTGCTGCTTTGATTCAAGCTTATACTCCTCCCGATAGAGAAGTTTATACCTCTTTTGCTTACAGCCGTCCGAGTTTAGATTTTTATAGCGATCGCCACGTTATACCTAAAGATAGATCTGCTCTAGAAACATTAAAAACTCAAAGAGCTTACTTTCTCTTAGATCAATCGACCTTAGAAACCTTACAATTACCTAATAGTTTCTTTTTGGGGACTGCTGAAGGTTTTACCTTACTTGTTTCTCAGCCTCATCCTCATTCTCAATCTAATTAACATTTAGATAAGACTATTTTTCCTAAAATTAAGGAGACTCAATGAAAATAAAGCGTTTGATATTGTTGTTACTAACTATTGTCTCGCTTATTCCTGTTTTCTTGTCATTATTAGCTAGTATCAATGAGCCTCAAGTCCAAGCAAATTTACAGCTTTATCTAACAAATTTAACGCTTCAGGCTTCTGAATTCCAGCTAGATTCTAACAGACAAAATCAAAATGATTCTAACTCGGACTTGACTAAATCTCTGAAGTATTTAATGGGGGGCGATCCTTATTTAACTGCCAAAAATCAATATCAAGAAGCAAAAAAACTTATTCAAAATAATATCAATAACCTTCAGAAACAGCGTCTCAAAAGTCTCGAACAATCGAGTTTACAACAGTTAGATCGGGCAATTCAGCAGGAAAAGCAAGTTATTCAAGATTTAGATTTAAAACTTGGCATAATCGAAGCTCAACGAGGAGAAATCGCCACAGCAATCACAATTTTGGATAATTTAATTGCTTCTTCTCAAGATTTAGAAACTCCAACAAATACTAGAAAAACTGCAAAAGTTTTAAAAGGGTTATGGAGTACCCCAATACAAATATCACCAGAAACGGAGATCCAAATCGAAGCCAATCTAAAAGGTTGGTTTCGCTATTGCTCTTTGAAACACTTGTATAAAGCAGAAAATCGTGAAGAGGATCTGTTACTACTTCAACAAAAAGAGCAACAAATTGCCACGCAAGTTTTAGGCAAATTAGTTTTGATTAATGCCATTCCCCTATTGACAGGACTGATCGGATTGGGAATTTTAATCTTTTTAGTTGTTCAATTCTTTAACAAAGAAAAACAATCTCTTTTAGCTTCTATTAAAACTCTCGCTTGGCAAATTCCCTGGGATGGAGAAACTATTTGGCAAGTTTTTATCGTGGGTTTTTTCTTCATCAGTCAGATTATATTACCTGTAGCATTTAGCATTTTGGGCTTCGATCCAACTAGTTTTAGCCTGCGATTGAAAGCTATTTATGTATTATCTAGCTATGTTTTACTTGCTGCTGCTGGACTATTAGTTTTGTATTTTTCGCTAAAATCTTTTTTCCCTTTACCCAAAGACTTGTTTCGATTTAAATTGTTTGAGAAGTGGATTTTCTGGTCGTTAGGAGGCTATTTAGTTGCTCTTCCACTGGTTTTTTTAGTTTCTCTAATTAATCAACTCGTATGGCAGGGACAAGGGGGAAGCAATCCATTACTTTTTCTGGCTTTAGAAGCCCAAGATCGAGTAGTTTTAGCCATATTTTTCTTCACTGCTTCAGTAGCAGCACCGTTTTTTGAAGAAATTATGTTCAGGGGGTTTTTGTTACCTTCTCTGACTCGATATTTGCCAGTTTGGGGAGCTATTATGGTTAGCAGTCTCGTTTTTGCGATCGCCCATCTGAATTTATCAGAGGTTTTACCCCTAACAATATTAGGAATTGTCTTAGGCGTTGTCTACACGCGATCGCGCAATCTCCTCGCTTCAATGTTTCTCCACAGTCTCTGGAATAGTGGAACCCTCTTAAGTCTGTTTATTCTAGGAAGCGGTGGGAGTTAACTACAATAGGATCGTAATTAGCAACTGATTAAATATGCCCAACGTTCAAGAAATCGCTAACTACGCTCAAGAAAGTGCCCGCGAACTCGGCATTGAAAAATTCGATCTCTACGGTTCTTCTGTCGATGAAACTAGCGTAGAAGTTGCCTTTGGGGAACCCAAACAAGTACAAGCCTCCAATCGTTCTAGCGTCATCGTCAGGGTTTGGAATAAGGACAAAACACTCGGCGTTACCTCGACAACAGATGTAGATCCTCAAGGACTGAAATTAGCCCTAAAAACTGCCTTTGAAGCAAGTTTCTTTGGCGCAAAAGAAAACGTTCCCGACTTCAGTGGGGAAGCCAAACAGCCAACAACAGAAATTGTCTGCGAAGAAGTATCGCCTGCCCCTGTCAACACTTTGATAGAAAAATTAATCACCGCAGAAAAAGCCTTAATCGATGCTCACCCCGCTATTACAGGCGTTCCCTACAATGGCTTGGCACAGCAAGATACAGAGCGATTCTATCTCAATAGCGATGGGGCAATGCGCCAAGAATCTCGCTCCTATGCCTCGATTTATCTCTATAGCAAAACCGAGCAAGAAGGGAAAAAGCCTCGCAGTGCAGGTGCATATAAAGTGAGCCGCAGTTTGGCGCAATTAGATATCGAAGGCTGTCTGAAGGAAACTACCGAAAAAACCATCAATCATTTGGACTATCAACCCATTGCTTCTGGGAAATATCGGGTTGTCTTCTCTCCTAGCGCTTTCTTAAGTTTGTTCAGTGCCTTTTCTAATCTGTTTAACGCGCAAAGTATTTTAGACAAACAAAGCCTTTCTACGCCAGACTCGTTAGGAACGCCCATTGCCTCTCCCTTACTCTGCGTCTGCGATGATGCTTTACACCCAGAAAATGTCGCGGCAGAAACCTTTGATGGAGAAGGAACCCCCACTCGTCGCGTGGCCTTGATTGCCAATGGCATATTAAGCAGCTTTCTCCACAGTACGGGAACAGCAAAACGCATGAACGCTCAACCGACAGGTCATGCTAATATCGGGGCCAAGGTGACAGTGAGTCCCCATTTTTATCACGTCTTTGCTGGAGAAACTGCTCCCCAAACTTATAGTTTGCAAGAAGCAGAAAATGTGGTGTTCGTCGATGAATTGCACGCCCTTCATGCGGGAGTGAACGCCTTGCAGGGGTCTTTTTCCCTGCCGTTCGATGGTTGGCTAGTCAATCAAGGACAATTCACCAGTATCGAATCGGCAACGGTAGCGGGAGATTTTCTCGACCTCTTAAAGTCTATTATTTATGTCGAATCGGAGACAGAATTAAGGCCAAAAGGTGTGTGTCCGAGGATTTGGGTAGACGAACTCTCGATTACAGGGCAATAAACTTGGGTTTTCTTCCCAGAGGCGAATAGCTCATTGAGGTTCCCACCGATAAATCGCGGGTCTTCTTGCGGGATGAAGATAAAAGAAAATATAGAGTCAAGATAGTATTTTAAGGAGAAAGATTGGGTACATTGACAGTAGCAAACTGAAAAGTGAAGTCGAGTGAGCGATCGCGCAGTGAACCCCGAAACCTTCCCTATTAATTCAATTTGCCCGTAATCGAGCAATTACCCGCAATTCCCTTTCCCACTTTTTTCAAATCGGTTGATATTGAGCAAACTTGCCAGGATGAAGACATGATGAGCCGCGACCCAAAAGCGAACAATCCAGACAACAACTTTCTCGATAGTGAAGAGATTGCCCAGTTTCTAAACGGTGTAGAAGACAGTCCCAATCCAACTTCTAGCAACGACAGCTTTGATGACTTGGGGAGTCTGTTTGCTGAAAATTTTTCGAGAGAACTAACGTCTAGCATGGCACAAGAAGATCTCCCCGATCGCATAACCTTCTCGGATCTGCCATCGGATGATGAAATCAGCGAAATCTTTAGCGAAAACTTTTCCTGGCAAGAGAAAAAACCGATTCAGCAAGAGCAGAGCGATTGGAGCGACTTCCCCCCTTCAGAAACCCAGCAACCCGAAAGCTTGATCGTTCCCGACGAAATTTCCTTAGAAGAAGAATTATCGAGTTTCTTCACACCAGCATCGGAGTCAACAAGCATTTCAGACTCTTCCTTGTTAGAGGCAGAATTAACCAATTTTTTGAGCGAAGAATCCTTTCAGGAAAATCTGGTAGAGGAGCTAACCCTTGACTCTGATTCCCTTTCTCTAGAAGCCGAATTAGCCAGTTTCTTGGGCGAAGAATCCTTTAACAGCAATGTTGCCCAACCAACCTCAAACTCAACCCTAGAGGCTGATGACTGGGACGAACTCAAGCAATTACTGGCATCTGACGAGACCGAAGCATGGCAAACGGTACCCTCTGATTTTCAATCAGTTACTCCACAATCTCAAGAATTAGACGAGCTAGAAGCTTTACTAAACCAACCCTCGACGGATGCGCCTGCCAACGGAATGTTAGGGACAGCAACTCCTAACGATGCGGTTGTGTTTGGAGAGTTAGAGTCTATGCTCTTGAACGAACCAACTGTCCCAGCTTCTGCGCCACCCCCAAACAACAAGAGCTTGGATAATGACTTTAAAGATCTAGAAAATCTGTTAGACGATCAATTCAAAGATTTAGAGAATCTATTAGAGCGAGCCGAGGGAACGAAAAGTACGGAACCTTCGGAGCAACAAGCTCCTCTGGGACAACGCCTGCAACCCCGCGCCCGCATTCCCAAGGCCAAACTTTTCGATCAGACCATGCGAGTCCCCGTTAAGCAACTAGACAATCTCAGTAACCTGATCGGGGAATTGGTCGTCAAGCGAAACGCCCTAGAAGACGATGAAGAACGCTTGCGGCAATCATTGGATAATTTGCTCAACCAAGTTCAATCTCTCGGCGAGATGGGCGCGAGAATGCACGATCTGTACGAGCGAACGCTACTAGAAGGCGCTCTGCTTGCCAGTCGCACGCAAAACCGCTCCTTTGCGGGGAATGGAACGAGCGATCGCAATGGCTCACAGATGTCCGGTGGCGAAGTCAGTTACCAGATAGATCAAGGATTAGATGCCTTGGAGATGGATCGTTTTACCGGCTTCCACTTACTCTCTCAAGAGATGATCGAGCTAATCGTCCGAATTAGAGAATCCACTTCAGACATTCAATTTCTGGTAGACGATACCGATCAGGTGACGCGAAACCTACGCCAGGTAACGACCCAACTGCAAGAAGGAATGACCAAATCCCGAATGGTTTCCTTTGCCCAAACCGCTGATCGCTTGCCTCGTGCTATCCGGGAAGTTTCGCTCAGACTTAACAAACAAGCTAAGTTGTACGTCGAGGGCAAAGATGTCTTGATCGACAAGATGATTCTAGAGCAACTCTACAACCCGATGACCCATTTGGTAAACAACGCGATCGCCCACGGGATCGAAAGCCCCGAAGAACGCATCAAGAACGGCAAACCCCCCGAAGGTCGCGTGACGGTTCGTGCCTTCATTCAAGGAAACCAGACTGTAATTACGGTTTCTGATGATGGCGCGGGAATCAATCCCGAACGGGTCAAATTTAAGGCGATCGAAAAAGGTTTGATTACTCAAGCGCAAGCAAGAGCCTTAAGCAAGCAAGAAGTCTACGATTTTCTCTTTCACCCTGGCTTTAGCACAAAAGACAAAGCAGATGACTTTGCTGGACGTGGCGTTGGTTTAGATGTCGTCTATACCAACCTCAGCGAAATTCGCGGCACCGTTAGTATCGACTCCGCCATCGGCAAAGGAACGACCTTTACTATTCGTCTACCGCTCACGCTCAGTATTTGTAAGGCCCTGTGTTGCGAAAGTGAGCGATCACGAATGGCCTTCCCCATCGATGGGGTAGAAGATACAAAAGATTACCTGTCCAGTGAATTGATCGCCAATGAGGAGGGACGCAAATGCGTTCGCTGGCGCGAGATGGAATTGCCAATCTATTCTTTAAACGATCTCCTATCGTACAACCGTCAAAACAATCGCAGATCTTCTTATACCAATAAAGCGCCAGAAGATACAGTTTCTATTGTCGTGCTTCGCAGCGCGGGCAATTTGATCGGCCTTCAAGTCGATCGCGTGATAGGAGAACAGGAAATCGTTATTAAGCAAATTGAAGGCCCCGTTCCCAAATCGGCAGGGATTGCAGGCGCTACCGTACTAGGGGATGGAAGCGTAATGCCTATCGGCGACGTTCTCGAACTGATTGAGATCGCTCAAGGTCGGATGCGGACAGATAGCACTGGCAATCTTTGGAAGAAGACCTACGTTCCGATTCAGTCAGACGAAGGGGTCAAAACCGAACCCACTGTGCTGATTGTGGACGACTCCATCACGGTTCGCCAGCTACTCTCTCTCAGTTTCGGCAAGGCGGGCTATCGCGTAGAACAGGCTCGCGACGGTCAAGAAGCCCTCGAAAAGCTGCAATCTGGCTTGCCCTGCGATATTGTCTTCTGCGATATCGAAATGCCGAGAATGAACGGCTTAGAGTTACTCTCTCACCTTCAGCAAGACGAAAGCTTTGCTTCTCTTCCCGTTGCCCTGCTCACCTCTCGCGGCGCTCAACGACACCGGACAGTGGCGGCTAAATTGGGAGCTAGCGGCTACTTTACCAAGCCCTATACCGAAAGAGACCTCCTCGATGCAGCCACGCGAATGCTCAAAGGAGAAGTGTTGCTCCCTGGCAGCACTAAGATATCTAGAGTGCTTACGCCAGAGGAAGAAGCCCCTCAACTCGTTTCTTCCCAAGAAAGTCATTTAGCAACTGGCAAAGGCAGTCCTTCGACTCAAACTAAATCCGAAAATCGGGTTTTAATTGTGGACGATTCGGTGATGGTACGAGAAATGCTCTCGATGACCTTTAGCAAAGCGGGATACAAAATTGAAACAGCCCGCGACGGACAGGAAGCCTGGGAAAAACTTCGTGCTGGCTTATCTTGTGACCTGATCTTGTGTGATATCGAAATGCCGAGAATGAACGGCTTGGAGCTACTCTCGCGCCTTCAGGAAGACGAGAAACTATCGGGTATTCCTATGGCAATGATTACCTCTCGCGGCGCACAAAAAATGCAAAATCTCGCGGCTGAGAAAGGGGCTAAAGGGTACTTTGTCAAGCCCTATATTGAAGAAGTTATGCTAGATGCAGCTAAGCGCTTGATTGCTGGGGAAGTCTTGCTCAAAAAAGGCAGTACCCCAGAAGGTTGAGCGATTTCTCCATTACTGGCTCAGATAATACTGAAAGCGCTCCCGTAGCTGTTCGATCGCGAGCTTTTGAGTCCAGTATTCTACTAAAGCGTGGCCAAAAGCCCAGGCGTTACGCTCCGGTGAGGCAGAGTTGTCCAGCAGCAGCGACCAGAGGGAAAGCAGGTCAAAGTTGAGTGTCTTAGCATCTCCCGGACTCAAGAGCGAGAAAAGATCGTAAGCCATCTGAAGCTTACCAATAACGACGGGCAATTGTTCCACGGGAATTTGCTCTGCCAGCAAATAAGCTAGGTTTGGCGAGCCGGTTGATAGCAGGGAAAGGTATTGAAGAACAGGACTTTTAAGCAGTGCAGCCAGTCCTTGTGCGGTCGCCAGTTGTAAAGTGTAGCGATCGATGATTTTAGCAGCAGCGACGGTACGGGCTTCTAGGTCGCGCAAAAAGCGGGCAAGACGAAGTTGCTTGGCAGGCGCGATCGCGTCCATCAGGGCTAAGGATAGCGCTTCAACGCCCCAGGCGGTGCGACCCGTTTTCAGATCCCTGGTCACGACAGGTAAAACCCGATCGCAGAACTCACCTAGCAATTGAGCGCGATACTCGGTGGCTTCTCGAATAGCAATTTCCTTGGGTCGCTCGCCCCATTCCCAGTCATAGGGAGGTTCCCATTCGCGGATAGGGCGCAGGCGATCCACTTGAGTGACGATCGCGATCGCACTTAAGTCGGCAACGTCTGTCTTAATCTCTTTGAGAAAGTCCACATCCATTTGCAGGGCAGGATCGAGCGCGGGTGTCGCCAATAGAAGTAAATCTGCTTTGGTAGCATAGTCTAAGACTTGCTCTCGCAAATCTGCGCGGTTAACTTGTTCGTACCCTGGCGTATCCCAAAGCGTCAGCGTTTCAACGGTTTCGGTCTGCCAGTGATAACTCTCAAGGCGCTCAGTACTCGGCAACAAATCTACTTCGGCGAGTTCTGCCTGAAACAGCGTGTTAATCAGACTGCTTTTTCCGGCTCCAGTTCGCCCCACCAGCAAAATATTAACGGGTTTTTGCTCAACTGTCTCGATGGGTTCTGCCTGAGTGAGAATTTCTCGCAGGGTTTGGGTTTTGGCTTTGGGTAGGGTGGGTGTCGGAGTAGAGAAGGCAGGGGCGAGCAACGTACTGCCGCCGTAAAGGACAATCGCCTGCCGACAGAGGTTTCGCAAAGCCGCTTCTCTGAGCAATTGGCTCAAATTCCCTAGCAATTGCTGCGTAGCGCGATCGCCCGAACGCTGACTGGCGAGTTTAGCCAATGCTGCCGCAGGATTCAAAAGCCACTGGGCCCAATTCCAGACTTGCCAGAGTTTCCGAGCAGATGGCTCCAGCTTTTGGTAGACTTCGTATGCCTGGTAGGCTTGTCCGACGGTGACTTGATTGAGGGCAGGTGATAATTGCTGCATCCACCGATCTAGATCGTCCACCGTTCCCCGAATCAGCGCGTAGGCTTGAGGAATGTAGATGTTGAGCAGGGGATATTTGACTTCAGGATGATAGACATGGGCGATCGCAACGACTAGCTCTTGGCATCGTCGCCAAAAGGTTTGCCAGTCCTCCCAGATGGGCGGATCGTTCTCTGCTGCTTTCAGGATTTTTTGAAGTGCAACTTCTGTCTTCTGGGCGAGATCGCTTCCCGTTGGCAGCGCTACTGTATCGTCTCCAACCGCTTCCAGTTCGTCACTGACCTCCGCCACAACCGCTTCTACTTGCGCGATCGAGCTTTGAGTCCATTTAACTAGCAACCAACGCCAGCCCACGAATAAAATGGTGAATATACCCCAGATCCAATTAATGCCCCACTCATGGATCTGCAAACCTGCTGAGATCAGTAAGAAGATGATTATGGTAGCGATGGGGATCGCCAATGTCAGCCACTGCCATACTTTTAATCGCGCCATTGCGCTATGCCCATCTCGATTAGATTTTTTGCCAAAGTCCCTCTCTTAAGCAGTCTAGCGTTTTCAACCTCGCTTGGCTCGACTGAGTCATATAACCCGCATTTCTCACATCGCTTACTCTAGAATTCAAGCGATGGCGGGGACTGCCCGTTGCCCTGACCGTGACGCTGGCGATCGCCACCAACCGCATGGCACGTCGCGGCGTAATTGTCCGCCGCCTTCCGGCAGTAGAAGGGTTGGGAAGCTGCACCCTTATCGCCAGCGACAAGACCGGAACCCTCACCTGCAACGAACTGACGGTTCGCCGGATTTGCCTGCCCAATGGCGATGAATTCGAGGTGACGGGCGAGGGCTTCGCTCCGATTGGACAGGTTTTGTTTCAGGGACGAGCGATCGCCCCAGATCGCCCCTCTCTCAATGCTCTGGCTCGCGCTACCGTACTCTGTAACGAAGCCGACCTACACCATCGCGATCGCGACTGGGTGTGGCGGGGCGATCCGACAGACATTGCTTTGCTGTCGATGGCGCACAAGCTGGGCTGGAATCGGGAAGCGGCACTGAACCTATACCCGCAGGTGAACGAGATTCCCTTCGAGCCAGAACACAAATTTGCTGCCACCTATCATACCATCGATGGCGTGGTGCGCGTGTTGGTCAAAGGTGCGCCGGAACGGGTGCTGATGATGTGCGACCTGCCGCCGGATGCCAAGGTAGCCCGCCAACTCCAAGCGATCGCCCAGCAGATGGCAGAACAGGGCTATCGAGTCTTGGCACTAGCAGAGGGAATTGCCCCTGCCGCTCTCACTCCATCGCAGGTACCCCCTGAGCCTTGTCAACTCACCTTGCTGGGGTTTGTGGGCGTGATCGACCCCTTGCGATCGGGCGTGCGAGAAGCGATCGCCACCTGCCACTCGGTGGGTACGGTAAGCTTTGCTGCGTTTAGGTGGGCGATCGATGCCGGATGGAGCGAGTCCTCAGCCCGCAACGCCCTCTTGCTGCTGATGGTACTCTTTGAGAACATTCAGATTGCCAATTCCCGCTCGGAAGTCAAATCGGCATTTCGGCTGTCGCCTTGGCGCAATCCCATTCTTCTGATTGGCACGGCTGCTGCTTTCCTCATCCATGTCGCCATGCTATACCTGCCGCTAGGACAGACCTTGCTTTACACTCAACCAGTAGAGATGACAACCTGGTTAGTGCTGGTATCGATCTTTCAATTTTTTAACCGGAAAAAAATTAATGTCCTCACAAGTTCCTCATACTGTTTTTTTACCATGAAGCCGAAGCTAGTACGATGGCGGTTGGGGTTTAGAAAGGATTGGAAAGGAGCAAAATCGATGAAATGGATGCAGAAAAATCAATTTATCAAAATTTCGCTCTTAGTCTTGCTAGCGCTGCTGCTTTGGGGAACAGCGACAGCACAAACCCAAGTTGAGAGCAAGGATATTGTTCGGATTGGCAGCGATCTAACGATCGCCGAAAAGCAGGTTGTTAGGGATGCAACGGCGATCGCCGGCTCGGTGATTGTCCTCAAAGAGGGGCACGTAACCGGGGATGCCGTTGCCGTTGGTGGAGATGTCGTCTTGAAGACGGGTGCCCGCGTTGACGGGGATGTCAGCGCGATTGGGGGAGAAATCTTTAAAGAAGAGGGCGTTAGCGTCGGGGGCGATACCGTTACCGTTTTCAGTGGCGACCAAGAAATGATACAAACCATAAGGCAGTGGGGATTAG
The DNA here is from genome assembly GCA_964441015.1 of uncultured Pleurocapsa sp. Taxonomy (GTDB): domain Bacteria; phylum Cyanobacteriota; class Cyanobacteriia; order Cyanobacteriales; family Microcystaceae; genus Hydrococcus. Next base: position 3,948 of record CAYTUO010000007.1, on the reverse strand, counting down.
GCGGACTGTTGGCTCGCGCCTATCTATTCAGCGCTGCTTTTCATGGGGTGGCCATTTTGGCGATCGCCACCCTGGGCATTTTGCTGATGCTGCTGGTGCCAAATTTCCTGCAAACTATTACTGAAACCATTCGCCAAACTCCTCTCAAAAGCGGAGCCTGGGGCTTGGGGGGCGCGATCGCGCTACTGCTGCTTGGCATCCTGATCGCTGGCAGTTTGTTAGGAACGCTGGTCTTGCCGATCATCAACCTGGTAGCGTTGGTCGCTGGATTGCTAGGAACGATCGCTATGGGGCTGCTGATTGGAGAACGGACGCTATGGCAGAGGACAGCTATGCCGCAATTTCTAGTAGGAATGTTGATTCTGGGTCTAGTTGGCCTGATTCCGGTCATCGGAGCCGTATTTTTACTAGCTGTGAATCTTTTTGGATTTGGTGGAGTCTTGGTTTCGCAATGGGAATCCAGACGATGGCAGCGCCGTCCCGAAGGTGCGAGACGACCGGAAAACCTAGAGCCAACACGCGATCGCACTCAAGAAGTTTGACAATTTATTGAGAAATTCCTCCGAGGATTTTTATGGCATGGCTCAAAATTATCCTAAGCTTCTGGTGCGGTTTAGTCGGCAGCTTCTTGGTTCTGTTTCTGGCTCCATTTTCAATCTTTTCGGGTTATAGAATAGCTGGAGTCTGGTCGCTCGCGATCAGTACCGTGGCTTTGGCGATCGCCTATTGGTTAAACCTGTCGCCAGTTGTTTTACGAAGGACATCCTTTTTGGTCTGAGATAGATAACTTATCTTGTAAACCGCAGTTGGAATCAGATTTTGACTGCGATCGCTCGCTCGTTTACTCACCAAATCTACTTTACGCCCGACAATAATCTTCCAGCGATCGCGTTTTTAATGAAGCTCATTTGTCTTCCTGGGGAAGCAAGGGTTCTAACCAAGCAAGTAAATCGGGAATATCTCGATCTGATGTTTTCCAAACCTCGTCTAAATCTACGTCATCGTATTCATGAATCAAGTTATCTCGCATCCCTGCCATTAACGACCAAGGAATTTCTGGATGTTGTTGGCGTAATTCTTGAGAGAGTCGTTTCACTGCTTCGCCAATGATGAGGAGTTGATACAAAATCGCTGATTGAGTCTTGTCATCTTGGAGAAAGGCAGTTTTATCCAAGTTCCCTTTAAACTTCAGAACTTGTTTGGCAGCTTTGGTAATATCTAAAAGTGAGGCAAGATCTCTATTACTTGGCATAGATAATTTTTGCCGTTTCTAAGATTTCTCGACGACGAATCCAATTTTGACTGCGCTCGATCGCTCGTTTACTTACCAGATCTACTTTACGTTCTAAAATCTTAGCTAATTCTTGCTGCATTTGAACGTGGTCAAATAAACTCCAATCAGCATCGAAGCTGAAAGTAACCAGCACGTCAAGATCGCTCTCAGGACGAAAGTCATCCCGCAAAACCGAGCCAAATAATGCTAATTCGCTAATCTTCCAGCGCTCGCAAAAATTACTAATTTTAGCTTCTGGTAGCTGAATTGGTAGGGGAATCATGATTCCGTTCAAAAAGTATCTTGTTACACAAGAGATAACATAATTTTTGCCATTTCTAAAATTTCTCGACGGCGAATCCAATTTTGACGGCGATCGCTCGCTCGTTTACTCACTAAAGCTACTTTACGCCCTACAATAATCTTCCAGCGATCGCGTTTTTCACATCAATCTCAATCGCTTTTCTATAATCTAAGCCAATGCTGGACTAACAAGTCTCATACCCATCCTAGGTTTTATTCTGAATCGGATCGTTGGCTGGTGGATGTCGCCCAACGGCTAGATCGGCAGCACGAATGTTAATAATTCTCATCCTGTTCAATGCCAATGCTGTAACTGTAGCTCTTCCTATTGGTGTCAAAGCAATGATATAAAGTCGATCCGCAGACCAAATAAAATGTTCTTTCCAGATCTCGGAGCGAGGATTAAATAAGGAGACTTCCAAAGCCGACTGCGAATCTATTGCTGTGATTTGGTTAGATTTACGACGATTACAGTGAAAACAAGCTAGAGCTAAGTTATCGAGGGAATTTGAACCACCTCGATCTAGAGGAATGACATGATCTACTGTGAACTTGACATATTGCCATTGTTCTGAGGCGTGGCAATACTCACATAGATAGTTAGCACGTTGGCGTACTTGGTTACGAGTGGCTTCATTGATGTAGCGATTAGCAGACAAATCTATAAACTGGGTTAAGTTTGAGTCAAGTAAAGATTGCGGACAGTGCGATTGACTAAGCTGAGATAATCGTCTAATTCTTCATAATCATCTAATTCTTTTTCTTCTTGGGAATTAAGGATAGATTCTTTTTGTTTTATCAATAAAGTTTCAATGCGATTCTGTACCCTATCTGAAGCGCGAAAAATCGGGATTCCTTCTACTAATTCAAGGCGAATAGCTCCTTCAGATTGCAGAGTTTTGGGTAAGCTATCGAGTTTTAAGGGCAGATTAGTTGTCATAGACTTGACTGAAAAACCTCTGATACTATATTCTATGAGCTTTTTGGGTATCTGAGTCAACCAAGGGCGATCGCTCGCTCGTTTACTCACCAGATCTAATCTTCAGTGGTTAATAATAATATATAACTCATTGCCTCCTAACCCATGAGCTTGCAACTCCCCATTCCAGACTCCATTATTCAAGCGATTCGTCTGCCAGAACAACGCATTGAACAAGAACTGTCTTGAAAATCTCCTATTTTCATCCTTGGTTGTGAACTTCCGTTCATGCTCGTCTCTTGCATGAACTAGCTGTCGCCCTTTACGCTCAGGATCTGCTGTCCTTTGGCAAAGCCAGATAACTGGCTCAGATGGACAAATACGAATTTGGACAGCTACTCTCCCAACGGGGTGTTCTGCGTCACTATAGCTCCGAGGAACTAGAAGATGATTTAGCCTATGCCCGTAGTGAGTAAGTAATACATCACCGATTTTGAATTTGACAATTGTGGGTAAGCTCTGTCTGTTGCGCCAACAGTTTGGTCAAATTCAGATTCCGCCTACTGTCCTGGACGAGTTGAAGATTGATGAAGATCGATCCGGTTCTCGGCCCATTAAAGCCGGTATTGCTGCTGGATGGATTCAAGTCCAGTCCGTCAGTAACCAACCCCTCATTCAACTATTGAGACAAACCTTAGATGGTGGGGAAGCAGAAGCGATCGCGCTACACGCCCTACTGGACTTGACATAGATAATTTTTGCCGTTTCTAAGATTTCTCGACGACGAATTCAATTACGATCTAGGTAATGAAACATACCTTGGGAAATGCAACGATTCCCAGTTCTTATAGTGCAAGAATAACAGTTTATACATTTTAATCAGACCGTAAATTATTATATCTATGTCAGACGAATTGACCTTAATTGTTACAGATGATACTTCTGCATCTCAAGTTGAAGGTGAGAAGGGGTGGGGACAAGCTGTCCAACGAAGGCTGGTTGGTTTTACGGAAGTTAAGCTCAGTGCCTCAGAGCTTGAGCAAAAGATGAATGCATTTTTACAACTTGTGGCTCGATTATTTGGACAGGTTGATCGGCAGATTGGCTCGGAGTCGGGAATGTGTCTGGATGAGGTGGAGTTGGCAGTAGAAATCAGTGCGGAGGGAGAAGTAAAACTGGTTGCAGGTGGGAAAGCAGCAGGTAGGGGCGCAATTACGCTCAAGTTCAAACGAGCAGAGCGGGGGTGAGATGGCGAATAACAACTGGGCTGTTGTCATTGGCATTAACGACTACAAATACCATCCCGAACGACGACTGAAGTACGCGGTTCGGGATGCCCAGCTAATGCATGATTTTCTTGGCGAACACGGATTCCAGCCGGAACAGGTAATCCTCTGTCCATTGGTGACAAGTTAAGACAAAATCCTATTTGTCAAGCATGGGTTAACTAATC
>CAYTUO010000006.1:0-29812 GCA_964441015.1 uncultured Pleurocapsa sp. | reverse complement strand
TTTTAGTGACCGAAGCCAATGGCTCTGAACGTTTAGGTGCGGTGGTTGTTCTCAAGGACTATGAACTGTACACCCAAAGCAGTGAAGCGATGATTTATGGCTCTTTTATTCGCCTGATGACTCGTCGATTAGCTGCTTAAGATTTACTTTATAAATCAGCTCTAAGACTATTTTGAGCAAGGTAGTAGAAGCAGAAAAAGCGGCTCAAGCAAACGTAGTCAGACGTAGAGAAGAAACCGCCGCTACCCGCAGTATGTTAAATACCGCGAAAGTGATGGAGGATAACCCCGTCGCTTTGCGTTTGAAGGAATTGGAGGTGTTAGAGCGGATTGCTGAGAAGATCGATAAAATTCAAGTTAATGGGAGTTTGGATAGTATTTTGACGGAGTTGATTCGGATTAATCGGCAGTAAAATTAGCTAGTGATACCAAGTGTTTTATAGGATGGTTATTCTTTACCCTTTAAAGTTGAAATCGCCATTTTCGGGGCGGGTGCTTCCCTCAACATCCCTTCTGTACTGAGATCTTCATCTATTTCTTCCCAATGAATGCCATAACCACCACCGCAAACTTTCCACTTTGCTCGTTGTTCAGGTGTGGCATTGAGTAGTCTTGGATACCATGCCAGAGGTACAGTAATTGTTCGTCCATCCATTAAATCAACGCTGATTGTTTCCTCACTGAAGTAGACATTTTTAACTCTCTCGTCCGCTCGAATCGCCAAAATACCCATACCAAGCCTCTAATAAAATTTCCTTCCATAGGACTTTACTCTATTCCCTGCATAACTTATCTTCCATGCAGATTAGCTTCAAGTTTTCTGAAACTGACCCCTTCCTTACGGTACGCTGAAATAAGCACGCCAATTTAACTCGTTGCCTATCCTAATAATGACTTACGAGATCGCCCCGAAACTGGAAACGCTCGTTAACTCTAACTCAGACCTTATTGCCTGGGAAAATATAGAAACAGCATGGAAAGAGAAGATAAAAGGAGCGATCGCAACTCAAACACTTCCTAGCTACTTCATCTCTCCCAAAACGCCGGAATCTCTTTCAGAAATCGTTAAGTACGCCTACGAAAATCGCTTGTCTATTATTCCTTGTGGGAGCGGTAGTAAATTAAGTTGGGGAGGACTGGTAAACAATGCTCAATTAGTGGTCAGTACGCAACACCTTAATCGCATCATAGACCACGCGATCGGCGATCTCACGGTTACGGTAGAAGCGGGAGTGAACCTGTCGAATCTCCAAGCGATCCTCAATCAAAGCAATCAATTTCTTCCTCTCGATCCTGCCTATCCAGACACAGCTACTATCGGCGGAATTGTGGCGACTGCTGATTCTGGAAGTTGGCGACAACGCTATGGTGGCGTTAGGGATATGGTGTTGGGATTGTCTTTTGTGCGATCTGACGGACAAATTGCTAAAGCAGGGGGACGAGTGGTTAAAAATGTTGCTGGATATGATTTGATGAAGCTGTTTGCGGGTTCGTATGGCACGTTAGGAATTATCTCTCAAGTTACTTTCAGACTTTATCCTTTACCGGAAGCGTCGGGAACGATTGTTTTAACTGGGGAAACGAACGCGATCGCAACGGCAACGCAAAGCATCCTCCTGTCTAGTCTAACGCCGACGGCTGCGGATGTCCTTTCTGCTGCGTTAGTCAATCGCTTAGAAATTGGCAAGGAAATCGGTTTAATGCTTCGTTTTCAAAGCATACCTGAAAGTGTCCAAGAACAATTAACTCAAGTGGAAGCGATCGCACAACAATTGGGATTAAAGACAAGTTTATATCGCGATCGCGATGAGACAAATCTATGGCAAAGATTACAAAAATCAATGCGAATTCCTAGCTCTGAGTCAGCGATAACTTGCAAAATAGGAGTAATGCCTAATACTGCTACTACTACGCTAGAACAACTTGATCGCTTGACGGCTAACCAAGGATTAGGAACGATTAATCTTGGGAGTGGATTAGGACGACTTCATTTTCATGAGGTAGAAATTAAGCAGGTTCAAAAAATGCGATCACTCTGTCAAAAAAATCAAGGATTTCTCACCATTTTAGAAGCACCGATTTTTGTGAAGCAACAACTCGAACCGTGGGGATATATGGGAAATGCTTTAGAAATAATGCGTCGAGTTAAACAAAAATTCGATCCCAATAATATTTTAAACACAGGACGTTTTGTTGGTGGAATTTGATTTAGTCATCAGTAAATAGTCATCAGTAGTCAGTTAGTCAACAACTTTAAATTATTCCCCGATCATATCAACCATTATGCAAACATCAGATAAGGCTTTTACCAATCCAGTTGACGAGATTTCTAAGGAAATAAAAAGCTTTGACGTACAAAGTTTGCTGGATCAGGAAATTAAAGGATTTGACCCAAAAAATCCTCCAAAACAAGAATTAATTGATGCTTGCGTTCACTGCGGATTTTGTCTATCTACTTGTCCGAGTTATCGAGTCATTGGCAAAGAGATGGATTCTCCTAGAGGCAGAATTTATCTCATGAATGCAATTAATAAAGGCGAAGCAACATTAGACGAAACAACCACTCAACATTTTGATTCTTGTTTGGGATGTCTTGCTTGTGTTACTACTTGTCCTTCTGGCGTTCAATATGACCAGTTAATTGCTGCTACTCGTCCTCAAGTCGAACGTAATCAACCCCGCAGTTTAAAAGATAAGTTAATTAGAACCTTAATCTTTAATTTCTTTCCCTATCCCAATCGCTTGCGAATTTTTCTCCCCTTATTGTGGTTGTATCAAAAATTAGGGTTACAAAAACTGATTCGCGCGACTGGTTTATTAAATTTATTTTTCCCTCGTTTAGCTGCGATGGAGTCGATTTTACCAGAAATTAATCTCAAATCTCTGGCCGATAATTTACCAGATACTATTCCCTCACAAGGCAAGAAACGCTATCGAGTTGGAGTAATTTTAGGTTGTGTGCAACGTCTCTTTTTCTCGCCAGTTAATGAGGCGACTGTAAGAGTTTTAACGGCCAATGGATGTGAAGTTGTTATTCCCAAAACGCAAGGCTGTTGTGCAGCGTTACCCGCACACCAAGGACAAGAAGCACAAGCACAAGCTTTAGCAAAACAAATGATTGACAGTTTTGAAGGAACAGATGTTGATTATATTATTATCAATGCGGCGGGTTGCGGACATACTTTAAAAGAGTACGGTCATATCTTAGAACATGACCCAGATTATCGAGAAAAAGCTAAACAATTTGTGGCAAAAGTAAGAGATGTTCAAGAGTTTCTAGCTGAAGCAGGATTAACAGCAAATTTATCGCCATTAACCGACAAAGAATTAACAATTGTCTACCAAGATGCTTGCCATTTATTGCACGGACAAAAAATTAGTTTGCAACCGCGTCAGTTGTTAAAACAAATTCCTGGCATAAAGCTAAAAGAACCGATAGATGCTGCTTTATGTTGTGGAAGTGCTGGCGTTTATAATATGCTGCAACCAGAAGTTGCTGATGAATTAGGACAACAAAAAGTTGATAATTTACTCAATACGGGTGCCCAATTAATTGCTTCTTCAAACCCTGGATGTTCTTTGCAAATTAAGAAACACATGAAATTGAAAGGAAAAGAAATTCCTCTGATGCATCCAATGGAATTACTGGATTATTCAATTCGAGGCATTAAATTGGATCGTTAGCAATTGGGAGTTTTTTGTTGAAACAAAACTCGATAAACGGGTTTATTATGAGCAAGCGTCGCAATTTCTCTTTCAGTCGGCACTGGAAACGGATTTGTTTCTAACCAAGTCTCTAGATGCTGTTTCTGGAAGCCAGGATTTTCTTGAAAGCGATCGCGCATTTCAATGGCAACAGATTCCACATCCGATTGCAAGAAAATAATTCCCTCATCTACCAGATAAGTTGCCAGGAGATGGACTAATTCTGGTTGTACGACTCGACGTTTCATGTGGCGTTGTTTAAACCAGGGATCGGGAAATTGAATCGTTAGCCATTGGAGAACACCTGCTGGCAAAGATTTCAGCAAAGGAGAGAGTGAATTATTGATATTGCAAAATAGGAAATGAAGGTTAGTTAATCCCATGCGATCGCGATGTTCGTTTGCTTCGTCTACTAGAGGTTGGCGAATTTCTATCCCTAGAAAATTAATCTGAGGGTATAATTGAGCCATTTGCAATATAAATTTGCCTCTAGCACAACCGAGATCGAGGTGTAATGGCTGAGTTGGAGAGGCATAAACTTGCTGCCAATCGGGAAGCGTAATAGACGTTTGATATTTGTGACTGAGTGGATTGACGTGCTGACGAACGCGAACTCTTGCCAAGATTAATTCCTCGTAAACAAATAGAAAAATAGTCGCTCTGTTTCTAATGTACTATTTGCGATCGCGATTTATTTAATTTTTATTATTGATATATTTCAATAACAGATTATTTTAGAAATTTTTGAATGAATGCAACCCATAAAATTTGCATAAGACACGCTACGCGAATATACTAACAATTAGTCAAAAGCTGTTGAGCAAGTCTAAGTTTTCTACAAACTTTGTTGAGATACTATACCTGTGATGAACTTTCGTTTTGCCGTTATTAGCGATCCCCATATAGCTATTCCCCAAACTATTTCGGATCATCCCAGTCGCTTTCATTTGGTAGAAGTTAGTATTCCCGCTTTAGAGCTTGTTTTAGAGCATTTAGAAGAATTTAATTTAGATTTTCTGCTACTTCCTGGAGATTTAACCCAACATGGTGAACCCAAAAATCATCAATGGCTACAACAACGCTTGGCATCTTTACCTTTTCCTACCTATGTCGTTCCTGGTAATCATGATGTCCCGACTTTATTGCCAACACAACAATCAATTGGATTGACTGATTTTCCTTTCTATTACCGTCAGTTTGGTTATTACAATCCTCAACAACTTTACTATACTTGCGAACTTTTACCAGGGGTTCAATTAATTGCCCTGAATTCTAATCAATTTGATGCTCAAGGGCAACAATTAGGATGTTTAGATGAGGAACAATTAACATGGCTTGAAAAATTGCTCCCAGAAGTCAAAGATAAATTTATTTTGATAATGATTCATCATAATGTCATCGAACATTTACCAGGACAATCTCATCACGAACTTGGAAAACGCTATATGCTTGACAATGCTTCTATTTTATTAAAAATGTTGCGAGAAGCAGGAGTCAAACTTATTTTTAGTGGTCATTTGCACGTTCAAGATGTAGCTTATGAAGAAGGAATTTATGAGATTACCACTGGATCTTTAGTAAGCTATCCTCATCCCTACCGCATCTTAGAATTGCAAACAAACGGTCACCAACAATGGGAATTAAAAATTGAATCTCATCGGGTTAAAACTATTCCAGGATGGGAAAACTTAGCAGAAATTTCGAGGAAATGGATGAGTGATCGCTCTTATCCTTTTATGATGAGATTGCTAACTACACCTCCCTTAAATTTACCCATAGATGAGGCGGAAAAATTAGCTCCTCAATTGCGCTATTTTTGGGCAGATATTGCGGCTGGAGATGCAATCTTTGATTTTGTGGATTTTCCTCCTTTAGTTCGTCATTATTTTAAAGAATTTAGTGCCGTAAATGGGAAGGGAATTTCTGAGTTTATTGATAATCAGGCAACGCTTATCGTTTAAACTATTTTGGGTTCTAAAATGTCCTCTAATCCTTATGCTTGGATTGAAGAATCTCTAGAGACAATTCATCGTGCTGATTGGTATCGTTCAGTACAAACAATTCGAGGTCGTCCTGGAGTTATTGTAGATTTAGAGGGGCGATCGCTGATAAATTTTGCGAGTAATGATTATTTGGGATTAGCTGGAGATGAGTGCTTAATTCAAGCAGCAATAAAAGCTACTAAAGAATTGGGGACGGGAAGTACAGGTTCTCGTTTATTAAGTGGACATCGAGAATTACATCGAGAGTTAGAACGTGCGATCGCGTCTTTAAAACAAACAGAAGATGCTCTCGTTTTTAGTTCTGGTTATTTAGCAAATTTGGGAGCAATTACAGCGTTAGTTGGACAACGCGATCTCATTTTTTCCGACCAATATAATCATTCTAGTTTGAAAAATGGGGCTAAATTAAGCGGAGCAAAAGTCATTGCTTATCTTCACTGTAATCTTGAAGATTTAGAAACAAAATTAAAACAATTTCGCCCACAATATCGTCGCTGCCTAATTCTAACTGATAGTGTTTTTAGTATGGATGGCGATTTGTGTCCCCTACCCCAATTATTATTTTTAGCCGAAACTTTTGGCTGCATGGTATTAGTCGATGAAGCTCATGCTACAGGAGTGATGGGGAAAACGGGTGCAGGATGCGTGGAACACTTCGGATGTACGGGAAGTGAACTGATTCAAATGGGAACGCTTAGTAAAGCTTTGGGGAGTTTGGGAGGTTATATTGCAGGTTCTGCTATTTTAATTGATTTTTTACGCAATCGCGCCCCCACGTGGATATATACTACAGGGCTTTCTCCTGCCGACACAGCCTCTGCCTTAGAAGCCATTAAGATTGTGCAAACAGAACGCGATCGCCGTCAACAACTGTGGAACAATGTTAATTTACTAAAACAGCAATTATCTGGATTAAATCTATTACCTTCTGAATCGCCAATTATTTGTCTGAATTTAGACAGTTCTGCTCAAGCATTAAGCATGGCGAAGAAACTTAAAGATAATGGAATTTTTGCTCCAGCAATTCGTCCCCCAACAGTTCCCACCAGTCGCATTCGGTTTTCAGTCATGGCGACTCACAATTTCAGTCATATTCAGCAATTATTAGCTGCTATCAATGAATAATATTCAAAAAACTATTAAAAATTTATAAAACTTAATAAAGTTGGGTTTTAAATAAAGATCCGTAATTTCTCTTTAACTTAGTTGACAGATATGCTAGACAGTATTTAGGAGATACATTAACCGTCAAATATTGGAATAGTTCTAGACCTGACTTTAATGGCTTAAATAGATTTGAAATTCAACGATCTGATGAAATTAAATTTTTAGGAGAATTAACAGAAAAGATGAATCCATTAGAATTACAATGGGCTGAAAGTTGGCTAGAAAGTTTTATTAAAAATTGTTCTCGAATTGTTTATGATTTCCCCAATTTAATCGAAAATGAATCAAAGGATGAGTAATTTCTAGAGTTTAGAAACCGGTGTTAAGCTCTAGAAGCCTTATCCTGATTTAGATCTCCTCGAACAATCTACTCAATTGCAACTATGGCTTATCCACCTGCTCCTTGGCAACTTCAAGGACACGCTATCCAAACCTTGAATTTAGTTAATCTCGAAAATTCCCGTCGATTTGTTCCTCCAGAATTAGAAATTGTCTCTGTTTTCCCTGGAAAAACATTAGGAGGTGTATACCTATCTGCTTACGAATCTGGCTCATCACTAGAATACAACGAACTCATCGTAGTTGCGGCATTAGTGCGCTATCAAGGGAAAATTGGCTCGTGGATTTCTCATATTTATGTCGATAATGAAGACTCGGTTGCAGGAGGTCGAGAAATTTGGGGTTTACCTAAAGAAATGGCAGAATTTACTTGGAAAAAAGAGCGCATCAACGTCAGTCAAAACAATCGTCAGTTGTGTTGTCTTCGCTATCAAAAAGGATTATTTAGCCTCTCTACCTGGTGGCGACAGTCTTTTAATGGCGACGGGTTTAGCGGTTTAGAATCTGAATTACTTTTTTTTAGTGGAAAATTTAAATCTCAGCTTGAATTAATCCAAGGTCAACTAGAAATTCCCCAAGAAAGTCCTTTTGCTCAATTAAATTTAGGTCAACCTTTTTTAACCCTTAATTGCCAAAAATTAGAATTACTTGCTGGTACGCCAAAAGTTGTCGGCAATAAAATTCCTCAGTTGAGCCATCGTTAAACTTAAAATAAAAAACTCTGTGCCTCTGTGCCTCTGTGCGAGATTTAATAAATAAAGAAATCTACACCAAGCAAAAATGCAGACAAAAGAAAAACTCTTCCTCCCAACGATGGGTTGCGGAACTTGGGCATGGGGCAATAGATTGCTCTGGGGATATGATGAAAGCATGGATGACCAGTTGCAAGCCGTCTTTAACCTTTGTGTCAGCAACGGCGTAACCTTATTCGATACGGGGGATTCTTACGGAACAGGGAGACTGAATGGACGAAGCGAGCTACTTCTGGGAAAATTTTCGAGAGAATATCTCGGTTCAGGCCAAGAAAACATCTGTATTGCTACCAAGCTGGCTGCCTATCCGTGGAGATTGACGCGCCAGTCAATGGTGTCAGCTTGTAAGTCATCTGCTCAACGCCTGGGAAGAAATGTCGATCTGGTACAGATGCACTGGTCTACAGCCAACTATGCTCCTTGGCAGGAAGGGGCGCTTTTAAAGGGTCTTGCCGATCTCTACGAACAAGGAATTGTCAAGGGAGTGGGGTTATCCAATTATGGGCCCAAACGGCTCAAATGGGTGCAGAAAAAGTTTAGCGATCGCGGCGTTCCCATTGCTACCCTGCAAGTTCAATATTCGCTGCTGTCCACCTATCCCGTCACCCAACTCGGCCTCAAAGACGTTTGTGACGAACTGGGAATCAAATTAATTGCTTACAGTCCGCTTGCCTTGGGATTATTGACCGGAAAATACGCTGAGAAGGGACTGCTTCCCAAAGGCATCCGAGGCCTGCTGTTTCGGCAGCTATTGCCAGGAATTCAACCGCTTTTGGCGTGTTTGCAAGAGGTCGCAAAAACGAGAAACAAAACCCCGTCTCAGGTAGCGATTACCTGGTGCATCTGCAAGGGAACAATCCCCATTCCTGGCGCGAAAACTGTGGAACAAGCAACAGAGAATATCGGTGCTTTAGGTTGGCAGCTAACCCCTAACGAGATTGAAGAACTCGATCAAGCGGCGAAATCCACAGACAAAGTAATGGTACAAAATATCTTCCAGACTCAGTAAAAAAAATCAAAATCCATAAAATGGCAAGACTTCTGACCAATTAGGACGCTTTCCCGCTTGCCACTCTAAATAAGCGAGTTCTAGTAAACTATCAGCAGTCATTCCTAAATGAGTCGGTGCGGCAATGAGTTGACAGGGAGTTGCTAATTTTTCTAGCGTTTGTTGCCAAGCTTCTGGTGCCATCACCGTATCGGGTAAATAGGCAAGTAAACCCGAACTTTGAGCCAAAATTTGATAAACGCCAACGTATAGTTGACCTCGCGTTGCTTCCATTTGTAGGGCAATTGTCTGAACAGAAGAAGAGCGATCGCGTTTAAACCAAGCAAGCGCAGCTAAAGTAGAAATAGCAAATAACGGAATTTCTAGCTGTTGTGCTAAAGTACGAGCAGTAACGACACCAATTCGAGTACTCGTAAAGCTGCCAGGCCCTTTGCAAACTGCAATAAAGGCTAAATCCTTCCAAGTGTGAGGCACCAGAAATTCAACCAGATATTGATGCAAATAGGTAGATAACTCTCGATCTAAATCCCAAGTTTGACTGCGACTGTCACCCGCAAAATTACTCAGGCTTAGTCCGAGTTGAGGGCTGGTAGTATGGAGAGCAAGACCGTATTGGTTAGGCTTGAAAGTTGACATGAGGAGGAGTGCTGAATGGCTCGAATTTTTCGATTGTAGAAGAAAGATTGCTGTTAATTTTAAAATGGAAAACTGCGACTGCTGATAAGGAGTATCTATGAGCGAACCGTTTGATTACGATCTAGTCATTATTGGTGCGGGTGTAGGCGGACACGGCGCAGCGTTACACGCCGTCAAATGTGGACTGAAAACCGCCATCATTGAAGCCAAAGATATGGGCGGAACTTGCGTTAATCGCGGGTGTATCCCCTCTAAAGCACTCCTAGCTGCATCGGGAAGAGTTAGAGAGTTGCACGATACTCATCATCTAGACAGTCTTGGCATTCACGTCGGTGGCATAACCTTCGATCGCCAAGTGATCGCCGACCATGCTAATAATTTAGTCAGTAAAATTCGCGGCGATCTCACCAATAGCCTCAAGCGTCTCAACGTCAATACGATTCGCGGTTGGGGAAAAATAGTTGCCCCCCAAAAAGTAAGCGTCATCACAGAAAATGGGGAACAAATTATAACGGCTAGAGACATTATGCTGTGTCCGGGTTCCGTGCCCTTCGTGCCGCCAGGGATTGAAATCGACCATAAAACCGTCTTTACCAGCGATGAAGCGATTAAATTAGAAACCCTGCCCAAGTGGATTGCCATTATCGGAAGCGGTTACATCGGGTTAGAATTTTCTGATGTTTATACGGCGCTAGGGTGTGAAGTGACCATGATTGAAGCCCTAGATACTCTCATGCCAGGATTTGATCCAGATATCGCCAAAATCGCCAAACGGGTTTTGATCGACCCTCGCGATATCGAAACCTATGTGGGAACGCTGGCTAAAACGGTAAAACCGGGTTCTCCCGTGACTATTGAATTAGCAGATGCAAAAACCAAAGAAATAGTCGATGTGCTAGAAGTCGATGCTTGTTTAGTGGCAACGGGCCGCATTCCCGCTACTAAGAATTTAGGCTTAGAATCGATAGGTGTAGAACTTGATCGCCGAGGCTTTATTCCCGTAGATGATCGCATGGCAGTCTTAAGAGATGGCGAACCTGTCCCTCATCTGTGGGCCGTCGGCGATGCCACAGGGAAAATGATGCTTGCCCACGCAGCTTCCGGTCAAGGAGTGATTGCAGTCGAAAATATCTGCGGTCGAGACAAAAAAGTTGATTATCGCAGCATTCCCGCCGCCGCCTTCACCCATCCAGAAATTAGCTACGTGGGGCTGAGTGAACCCGCAGCACAAGAATTGGGTCAGCAGGAAGGATTTGAGGTAGCCTCGGTCAAAACCTACTTTAAAGGCAATTCTAAAGCCCTTGCCGAAGGGGAAACCGAAGGGATAGCAAAGGTGATCTATCGCCAAGATACGGGAGAAGTGCTAGGGGTGCATATTATGGGCATTCACGCTTCCGATTTAATCCAAGAAGCCGCCAACGCGATCGCCCAACGTCAATCCGTGCAAAACCTTGCTTTTAACGTCCATACCCATCCTACCCTCTCAGAAGTTCTCGATGAGGCATACAAGCGGGCAGAAGTAGCGGTTTAGCAAGTCTTCAGGAGTTAGTAGGCAGTCATGTCTGTCGCCGAACGCTCTAGCAGTTAGTTAAATTAATTAATATTTGCGATCGCTATGGCAACAGCAGCAATTGTTTATCAAAAAGAAGGTTACGATACCCAAGGAAAGCGGCTAATGGGTCGCCAAGCAGCAGGAGAAGGCTTTCTCAAAGCGATCGCCCGCCACAGTACCGCAGATGCTCTCTATTGCTACGCCCAGCAAAAAAGCACATTTGAGCAATTTTGTCAACAAATGCATCCCTGGATGCAGGGCGATCGCCAAATTCGTTGGGTTCCGGCAGGGAATTCCCAAGCCCTTCAAGAAGCAGGCGTTCTCTACAGACCCGATCCCATGATTCTCGATTTTGCTTGGCAGCGACGTTATAGCGACCAACGGGCCTATAGTCTTTGCGGCATTACCCACACCTTAGCCAGTAAAGAGACAATGAAGACCCTTGGGGATTTCCTCATCGCCCCCGTACAACCTTGGGATGCCCTTATCTGCACCTCTCAAGCCGTCAAAACGATGGTAGAAGAATTGCTAGGTAATTGGGCAGACTATTTACAACAACGCATAGGTGCCCGCCCTCAGACTCAAATTCAGCTTCCCGTCATTCCTCTGGGAGTGGATTGCGACGCTTTTGAACCCAACCCAAAAACCCGCCCTCAGTTGCGTGCAGCGTTGGGAATTGCCGCCGATGACATTGTTGTCCTGTTTGTCGGTCGGCTAATTTTCCATGCCAAAGCCCATCCCGTACCGATGTATCTGGCAATAGAAAAGGCAGCGAAAACGACCAACGCCAAGATACACCTGGTTCAAGCGGGTTGGTTTGAAGACGAACAACAGGAGTCCAGTTTCAAACAAGCGGCTAACCTTTTGAGTCCGACAGTCAATCATATTTTCGTCGATGGTCGTCGTCCTGAGATTCGTAGCGGGATTTGGTCGGCGGCAGATATTTTTATCTCCTTGGCAGATAACATTCAGGAAACTTTTGGACTGACTCCTATTGAGGCAATGGCGGCTCGATTGCCCGTTATCGTCTCCGATTGGAATGGGTATAAAGAAACCGTGCGTCATGAAGTCGATGGCTTTCGCATTCCTACGCTGATGCCCCCTGCTGGTTGCGGGTTGGAGTTTGCGGACAGTTACGGCGATGACAGTCTCAACTACAGCACCTATGTCGGTCATGTCAGTTTAATGACATCGGTGGATGTAGATGCTTGCGCCCAAGCGTTAACGATTCTGATTGCCCAACCCGAACTCCGCCAACGGATGGGGACGAATGCCGGGCAACGAGCGAGAGAAGTGTATGACTGGCGAACGGTAATCGCTGCTTACGAAGCCCTCTGGCAGGAATTGGGAGAACGTCGGGCCAAAGCTGAGCCGATATCGAGTCCAATTGCTAATCCCCTTTGCGACGACCCCTGTCGCGTTTGGAGCCACTATCCCACAGAAATTTTATCTGCAAAGCTCAAGTTGAGATTGGGAAGCATGGCAACGCCCGATCGCCTAGAAATCGTTCGTACCCTCTGGATGACCAATTTTGGAGCCAACATGAGAGCGCCTTCTGCGACCATCGACCAAATACTAGCTGCGATCGCACAAGAAGGCTCTTTGACCGTTGCTGAAATTCTCTCTCGCTATGCTTCTCAGCCCATCGAACAAGTTTATCTGTGTCGCACCCTCGCCTATTTACTGAAATTTGACGTACTCAGAAGTATTTCCCAGAAAATTGTCGAATAACTCCAGAAAAAACATGGCAAGAACGGCATCCGTCACTCATTTTGTCGCCGTCAGCGACCTCTCCAACCCTTTAACCTCTCAAGAAGGCATTTTACTCGAAGTAGCAGGAAAAGGAGGGGATACGCCTAAAAATAGAGCAAGAGCTTTAGAAATTGCCCATCAAATGTGGGAAAGAGGAGAAATAGCAGCCGACAAATTTCCTGACGGGTTGACTCAGGACAATATTTTTTACATTCCATCAGATAGCCCTCACTTGCAATTCCCTCACCCTGCAAAAGACTCTCAAAAACTGCCTCCTATTATTCAAGGAGCGCAAGAAATCGTCGAACTTACCAAGCTTCAATTGGAAGTCCAACAAATAGCCCAAGAAGCTCAACCTTACCTACCAATCATTCAGGCGGTGCTGGAGAGAACGCGACCCTTAACAGCAGAAGAGAGAGAGTTAGTGCAAGACAAGCGATTTGCCAAGACTTTGGAAAGACTAGCAGCGACCATTGCCGAACAAGAACACTATCGAGAAAATTGCGCCAAATATGGAAAACTAATCCTCAATGCTATTACTTGGCAATTAAACAAAGGGGTAAAAGAACCAACGCAAACCCAGAAAAAAAGCAGCCAACGGAAACCTGCACCAAAAAAAACAGCCCCAAGAGGGGGACGGGGAGTTCAGTAGAAAAGTAGTTGGGAGAGAGCGTAGAAGCAGAGGCTTTATTTTTCGGTGAATTACAGCTTAGCTTTTTTTGCCAGGGTGCAGACTCATCAGCAGCACTTAATGTCAGTTTGAGAAAAGTCGTTACCCTTAAACAATAATGGCTCCCCAGTCTGCTTGGCTAAGGCATAGGAAAAGCAGTCTCCGTAGTTGAGATTGGCCGGATGCCGTCTTTTGCCGTATTGCCGATAAGCACGGCGGGCGATTTCTAATTGCTCGGCATCAAAAGGGCGGATCTCGATCGCGGCTTTGAGTAGAAAAAAGTCTAGTTCTCGGTACGCTTCTTCCCCGTAGCGGTTTTCCAAAACGATGCTGGTTTCGAGAACCGAAGCGGTGGAGATGAGGCGGCGCGAATCTGATTCAATCTTGCGATTAAAACCATATCGTTCTGGTTCATCGCACAGAATTGCTATCAGTGCTGAAGAGTCAATCACCATCAGTGGGGCAATCCCTGTTCATCATAGCCGATTAGCGCTTCGGGTGAGCGGGAATCTAGTACGGGAAGAGAGGCACAACGCTGGGCAATGGCATCGAGTTCTTGAGCCAGAGAATAGGGAGAATTTTTCGATTTCAGGCGCTCTAGCCGTTCTTTGACCGACACGAAGACGGCTTCGGTGATGGATTCGCCAGTTAATGCGGCAAGCTGGCGGACGAGGGCATCGGTTTCACTGTCTTTGATACTGAGAACCATTTTTTCTACCTTCAACCTTAAATTCTAGATTATAGAAAGAGAAGAGAAACGTCAAGTTTAATGGATTCACCTCGAATTGCCAGGAATAGCCAATGGCTGTCCAGCGCGATCGCACACAACGATATCCCATTGACCGTTTTTAGCAATTTCATAAGCAATTGTGGAACCATCGGCGCTAATACTGGGATTTCGGACTTCTGCTGGCAAATTTTCCGTTAGATTTTGCTTTTGCTGCGTTTCTCGGTCGTAGAGATAAATATCCGATCGCCCCTGACGACTTCCCGCAAAAACAATGTAGCGGCCGTCTTCGGAAATTGAGGGATGGGAGGCAATTTCATCGAGGGAATTCAGTCCTGGCAGAGCGATTAGCCGCCGACTGCGAGCGTCGAACAGATAGACATCCTGAGAACCATTGCGATCGCTCACAAAAACAATAAACGGTGAAGCCACTTGAGGGGTGAACTCGGAAGCACGACTATTCAAACTTCGCCCGCCTGCTGGATCGAAGGGAAAGTTAAGCAAGCGAGGATAGCCAGTACAACTGCTCAATAAACTTGTCAGAGCAACGAGCGAAATTAAGGCAATGCGCTTCACGGTTGTAGATTTTCTTGAGGATTCTCTACTGGAGTGCCATCTGGAATATCTAACTCAATTAGAGGCCCTCGGTCTAGCACTTCAATATCCCATTGTCCTCGACGAGAGGTTTCAAAGACAATATAGCGACCTTCTGGACTAATCTGGGGGTTTCGTACCCAACTGCGATACGCTTGCGTTAGCAGTTCTGATCGCCTAGTGGCGCGATCGTACAGAACGATATCCGGTCGTCCCTGAAGGCTGGCAATATAGACAATGTAACGACCCGTGCGACTCAGACTGGGACTTTCTGCAATGACATCGCTGCGATTGAGTCCCAAGGGATTGTCAAATCGTTGCTCCTGTAGATTGTAAAGCCAAAGTTGATTGCTTCCGTTGCGATTGGAGACAAACGCTAACCAGCGACCATCTCCGCTTAGAGCAGGTTGTCCGTCATTGTAACGGCTATTAAGGGTGACTGGCCCGGCTTGGCGAGCGGTTATGCCACAGGAAGTCACTAAGCCAATCATAATAAATCCCATTCCCCAACGAATCCCCTGGAGAAAAAGAAGATTTGGTGTCGAATGTTCCACCTCGATCCGAATCAATAATCGAATTGCAGGGGATTATCGCGCTCTTCTTGAGAAGTGCTGCGGCGATCGCGTTCGGGTTTTCTCTCTGACTTGGGTTTGGACTCTTGTTCCCAATCGGAATTATCTTGCTCCGACTCATCGATGGGTTGATAATCCACGTAGTCAGTCGGAATTGGTTCTGTATCGGTGTAAGGGGTTCCTCCAATATCTGCTGGGCGAGGACGGCGCTTTCTAGAAGTCTCAGGCGGGGTTTCCGAAAAATCGCTTTCTGGACGAGGACGGCGAGGACGGCTAGCAGGTCTTTCTTCCCAATTTTCTGAGGTATCTTTCCAAGCATCGTACTGACTGCTTGGCCGCTCGGCAGTGGGGCGAGGGCGACGTTGACGGGGAGATTCTCGATAATCGTCGTAGCGATTTTCTTCAGAAGGGTTTCGTCGTTCGGGCGAGCGACGGCTTCTGGGAGAGCGGGGTTCTTCCGTATTGTAGCCAGAACTGCGGGTGGATCGAGGTTCTGCCTCACCGCTCAGGCGACGTTTTTTGTAGCGCTCTTCTTCCTCTTCGTAGGGTTCTAGCTGAAGATCTAAGGAGGCATCCGTATAAACTGGACTGCGACTCACTGGGCGATCGCGATCGACAATTGGCGTATTTCTTTTGGCTTGCTCTGTCGTCGCACCGCGCAAGCGAATGGTTTCTACCGCAAAAAAAATCGCTGCTCCCGTCAGGAGAAACTGACCGAATTGAAGAATGGGATCGAGTCGCCATCCCTGGAATAGCAGAATCAAACCGCACAGTAAACCAACAGCAGCAAAAAAGATGTCGTGATCTCTAGATAGCTCTGGGCGGATGGAACGCAGGAAATAGAGTCCCGCTCCAGCTACTGCTAAAAAAATCCCCAAAATACTGGCTGAGTTCAGCCCAAAATTAACCATTATCGCTCTCCGTTCTTCTTTTTTGGGTATCAGTGTTTCGGATTTGCCCGCATTTTCCGGGACACTTGACCCTTTGGCTGGAAAACCTCCTCAATAGCGATTAGATTGCTATAGGCAAGGGCAAGCTTGGCTTCTAGCCAGCAATCCTACTTGAAAAACATCCCTCTTCAACGGGACTTAAGGCTTGCACATCAATTATAGGCGATCTAAGAATGGCAGTTTTAGGAAATCCATCAGGATCGCTAACTAGGATTAAGATAGAGTGGTAAAGACAGGACGATAAATCTCTAATGACCTCAAGCTTGCTCAAATCTCCAAAGTTAACTAAACCAACAGTTCGCCAACTCCCCAATGGTTTAACGATTGTGGCAGAACAGATGTCAATAGAAGCTGTTAATCTCAATCTATGGCTCAATGTGGGTTCAATTATGGAGTCCAATGAGATTAATGGCATGGCTCACTTTTTAGAGCATATGGTCTTCAAGGGAACTCCTCGCCTCGAAAGTGGAGAGTTTGAGCGTTTAATCGAAGAACGAGGGGCTGTGACGAACGCAGCAACGAGCCAAGAATATACTCACTACTACATTACGACGGCTCCCAAAGATTTTGCAGAACTTGCCCCACTACAGTTGGATGTTGTTCTCAATCCCAGTATTCCTGACGAAGCTTTTGAGAGAGAGCGCTTGGTCGTGTTAGAAGAAATCCGTCGCTCAGAGGATAATCCTCGTCGCCGCACTTTTTACAGAGCGATGGAAACCTGTTTTGAAAGCTTGCCCTATCGCCGTCCGGTTTTGGGCCCCACTTCAGTCATCGAACAATTGACCCCTCAACAAATGCGAGACTTTCACGCTTACTGGTATCGACCGCAATCGATGACGGCGGTTGTCGTGGGAAATCTCCCTGTAGCGCAATTGATGGATATTGTGGAAGAAGGGTTTTCGCAATCCTCCATGTCCCATTCTCTGTTCCCCATTCCCCATTCCCCATTTCTAAGGACTGAGTCTCCTTTTAGGGAAATCGTTCGTCAAGAATACGTCGATGAGAGTCTACAACAGGCGCGATTAGTCATGGCGTGGCGAGTTCCCGGATTGAGGGAACTATCTGAAACTTACGCGCTGGACGTTCTGGCAGTCATTCTAGGACAGGGTAAGGTGTCTCGACTGTTTCGGGATTTAAGAGAAGAGCGGGGGCTGGTATCTCAAATTGGGGCGAGTAATATGACTCAAGGAGTTCAGGGTGTTTTCTATATTTCCGCCCAGTTACCCACAGAAAATATTCCTGAAGTAGAAGCCGCGATCGCGCAACATATCCGTAAAATTCAAACAGAATCAATTACTGAAAGCGAACTTGCTCGCATTCGGACTCAGGTGGCTAATCGTTTTATCTTTAGCAATGAAAGACCGAGCGATCGCGCTAATCTTTATGGCTACTATTACTCTCAGTTACGCGATTTAGAACCTGCCCTTAATTATCCTGCTTATATTCAATCTCTTGAAGTCGCCGATCTCCAAACCTCAGTCCAACGTTATCTCTCTCCCGAAGCTTATGGCCTAGTTGTCATGAAACCTCCTTTACAGTGACCAGTGACCTAACTGATAACTGACTACAATGTGGAATCAAATTGCCGATCGCATTTCTCAAGTGACTGGAGAAAAATTTCAGGTTGGGGATCGTCGTTCTGTTAGTGGCGGTTGCATCAACCAAGGTTACGCAGTGACTGGGAATAGTCTGACTTATTTTGTCAAGATTAATCAAGCCTCTCAGCTAGAAATGTTTGAAGCTGAAGCCCTGGGCTTAAAACAGATGCTGGCCACTCAAACAATTCGCGTTCCTAAGCCGATTTGCTGGGGGGTTGCCGGAACTTCCAGTTATCTTGTCTTAGAATGGCTGGAATTTGGTCGCCCAACCAGTCAAGCTTGGGAAGAGATGGGACGCAAACTCGCTGCCATGCATCAAGCAGGAATCGCTTCTAAATTTGGCTGGGATCGCAACAACACTATTGGTTCAACGCCCCAAATTAATACCTGGACGGGAAACTGGGCAGATTTTTTTGCCGAACATCGTATCGGCTATCAATTGCAACTGGCGAGACGGCGAGGCGGCAATTTTCCCGATTCTAGCTTGGTTGTGGAGGTCATGCGCGACTATTTGGCAGACAGAACCCCTCAACCCTCTTTGGTACATGGAGATTTGTGGTCGGGAAATGCGGCGGTAATGGATACAGGCGAACCCGTTATTTTAGATCCGGCAACTTATTATGGCGATCGCGAAGTGGATCTCGCTATGACCGAACTCTTTGGCGGCTTTCCAGCAGCGTTTTATCGCGGCTATAACGAAGTTTTTCCTCTCGATGAGGGCTATCAGCAACGCAAAACCCTCTACAACCTTTACCATATCCTCAATCACTTTAATCTCTTCGGTGGGGGATACGGTTCTCAAGCTAACCAAATGCTTCAGCAAATTCTCTCTGGAAAATAAAGGGTAATGGGCGATTAATGAGTCGTTCTGCCCCCTCCCATTACCGGTTTCTCTATTTTTGCCTTAACGAAAACGCTTTTTGCGACGGGCTACAGCTTTCCGCTTTTTCTTTTCAATGGGAGTCTCGAAGTGACGACGACGCTTAATATCTGCAAAAATTCCTGCTTTAGATACTTGACGTTTGAAGCGACGCAACGCTGATTCAATATTTTCGTTTTGTCCTACAACCACTTGGGTCATTCAGTTTCCTCCTAAACATTTAGAGTTGTAATTTAATAAGTGAGTGGTGTTTGTTAGTTTAATCGCCTAGAGAATGTTTTGGCTATGCTACTCGCATAGAGCGTGAAAAATAGTCGAGGATACAACACCCCCGACTCACAGTCGGCTAACTTTCTCTGACACTGCTTAATTTTTTTTCTTCTACAATCGTAGCACGAGACCTTTCTCCTCTTCTAGCAAACGCGATCGCTGACGACTGATACCAAGCTGCATAAAAAATTGGGTTCAACGATATTAAACAGACAGAAGGGTTAAAGATTACAAAAGCAAACCCTAAATAAAAACGGCTTTATTGCCGTGCGACACAACCCAATGAAAAGATTTTTCAGGAGAAAGTGATATGTCAGAAAGAGCAATTGATAAAGATACCATTGTTGGTGCAGTACAAGGCGATCTAATCGTTGGCGATGGTGGCGACGACTCCCTTACTGGAGGAGATGGTAACGATACGATTTTGGGTAAAGGGGGTAATGATGCGATCTTCGGCGGTGCAGGAATCGACTACCTTTACGGGGGCTATGGTAATGATACTATCGACGGTCAAAAAGGCGATGATTTCATGTTTGGCGGGTATGGCAACGATCGCCTCATCTGGAACAATGGTGATGGCAGCGATATTTTGCGCGGCGGCGCTGGTTATGACGTAGCTGAAGTCAATGACGATCCCGTTAACGGAGACGATTTTGTCTTAGGACAGAAAGGATACAATGCCTTTTTCGAGCGAGTTAACCTCGGTAAGTTTACCCTCGATGCCGATGATGTTGAAAAGTTTGAGGTTAATGCTAGCGGTGGGAATGACCGTCTCACCGTTAACGACCTATCCAACACTGACGTAAAGTTAGTTGAATTTTCCGGCGGTGATGGCAATGATACCCTTGATGGCAGCAACACCAGCACTAAGTTAACTGCCTACGGCGGTTCAGGTAATGACGAACTCATTGGCGGCAGTGCTAACGATCTCCTCTATGGTAATGCTGGAAACGACGACATCGAAGGCGAAAAAGGCGATGATACCATGATTGGGGGGTCTGGCAACGATACCTTGGGATGGGACGACGGCGACGGCAGCGATCGCATGAGTGGAGGTGCTGGCTACGATACTATCGATGTTGACGGTGCAGTGGCTAAGGGAGATGAATTCGTCCTCAATCAAGACGGCAATAAGGCTATCTTCGATCGCGTTAATTTGGGTAAATTTACCCTGACTGTAGACAGTGCCGAAAAGTTTGAAGTGGATGGTTTAGGCGGCGACGACAAATTCACCGTTAATGACCTATCCAACACTGACGTAAAGTTAGTTGAATTCTCTGGCGGTGATGGCAACGACAGTCTCTATGGTAGCCAGACCAGTACAACCTTAGAAGCTTCCGGCGGAAAAGGCAACGATTTTCTCCAAGGCGGTAGTGCAAACGACACTCTTTACGGGAATCAAGGTAACGATACCCTCTTAGGCGGTGGCGGCGTTGATAAGCTCTACGGCGGAGAAGGAAACGATATCATCGACGGTCAAAAAGGCGATGACGTGATGATAGGTGGCAAAGGCGACGATCGCCTAATCTGGAACAACGGCGATGGCAGCGATATTTTGCGCGGTGGGGCTGGTTATGACGTAGCTGAAGTCAATGACGATGGCGTTAACGGAGACAATTTCGTCTTAGGACAGAAGGGAGACAATGCCTTTTTCGAGCGAGTCAACCTTGGTCAGTTCAACCTCGATGCCGATAATGTTGAGAAGTTCGAGATTAATGGCAGTGGTGGAAACGATACCCTCACCGTCAACGATCTGTCTCATACTGACGTGAAGTTAGTAGACTTTTCTGGCGGCGATGGCAACGATTACCTAAATGCTAGCAATACTGACACGCCGATCTTTGCTTCTGGCGATGCTGGTAACGACACCCTCATCGGTGGTGACGGCAATGATACTCTCATCGGTGGTGCTGGCAGCGACCTGATTATCGGCAACGGTGGCAACGATACTCTGATCGGTGGTGAAGCTGCGGATATCTTTAGCTTTAACTTCCCTGCCTTCATGACGGCGAATACAGGCACGAATTACGTTAAAGATTTTGTTTCTGGTCAGGACAAAATGATGCTTGATTTGCCAGTCTTTAGCGATGGTTTTAATGCCAATGACTTTGCTGTCGTAACAGATGATGCTATGGCTGCTAAAAGCGATGCTCTCGTTACTTATAGCTTAGGTACGGGCAACCTGTACTATAACCAGAATGGTACTGAAGATGGTTACGGATCTGGAGGTAAATTTGCCGTGTTAGAAGGTGTAGACACTCTAACCTACAAAGACTTCATGACGAAGCCGGTTTAATTCAAGTTCTAATTTAACTTAGGGGGCAGGTTCACACCTGCTCCTTACTTTGACAGAGAATTGACAAAGTTCAGGTTAAGTTGTCACCCCGTCAATTAATAACTATAAGGATCGGCTGGTGTAGGAATTTGTTGAAGAGATTTTGCGGCGAGAATCAGTTGGCGTTTTTCGGAAGAGGTTTCTGTCAGCGTTTGCTCATCAAGAGGCAAGGTTTCTACCATCATTTCCCCTTCAATTTCTAGCCAAGTGTCAGGTGGATAGGCATTGCGACTCGACTCTAGTTTAACGGGAATGCCAACGGGATAGGCATCTACAGCACAGCAAGTAATGATAAAACGGCTAATTAATAAATAATTCTCCGGTAGGTGGGGCAAGTGTACGACAAATCCAGTGACTTTGGCTTTTTGTCCGGCGTAAGCATCGGGTTCGGGATAGGCATTGAGGGTTCTAATCCAGTCGATCAACGATCGCTCTTCAGGTTTAGTGGTCGTGCGAAAGGATTGTGGTTGCGATCGCGTTATCGGTAGCGATTCGGTTACTCCCCGTTGCAATGCTACTTGAGAAGTTAAGACAGTCGGCCCAACCAGAAAACCTGCCAATGCTGTCACAACTAATACGCCACTCCCTATCCCTGGCGGAAACAGGGTAATATGCTGTACCGTTTCTCTCGCCTCCGAATTAGCCTCTTGCTTTCGCCAGTCTGCCACAATTTGAATGACTTTCAAAATCCCTAGAATCAGCAGCGCCATACTGGTAAGCAACACCAACCAAAAATAATTTGGATGAATCAATAGCCTAAGTTGACCCGTTATCCAATACCTGAATAACAATCCTCCCCACGCTAAAAGCGCTAAGACATCCAACCAGGGCAAAAAAATTTTAGATTGTAGATTTTGGACTCTAGATTGTAAACTCATCGCTAATTGGGAATTGAGAATGGGGAATTGGGACGGGGGGACGGGGGGACGGGGAGTGTGGGGAGACAGTTATCAGTTATCAGTTATCAGTTATCAGTGAACTAATTCCCAATCACCTTCTCACCTTCTCACCTTCTCACCAATGACTAATGACTAGAAGAAGTAACTATGACACAAGGCAAAAATAAAGGTTAGCTGCGCTGCCAAAGCGAATAGATAGATGATAATCCTGGGTTGGAAAATCGACAGCATTAAGCCAATAGCCTTGATATCAATCATGGGTCCGAACACCAAAAATGCTAACAAAGAGCTAGTGGTAAACGTGGAGGCAAAAGACAGGGCAAAAAAAGAATCGACTGTTGAGCAAATCGAGACTATCCCAGCCAAGATCATCATGGCTACGATCGAACTGATCGCGCCTTGTCCGAGGTTGAGGATGACTTCGCGAGGAACAAAAATTTGGATGCAGGCTGCGATCGCACTTCCTAAAACTAGCATACCCCCCAACTCTCGTAATTCTTGGACGACATTATCTAGAAAAGGACGCAAGCGAGCGAATAAAGGGAGAGAACTTGATTTCACGGCTACAGAAGACAATGCCATCGTATTATCCATCCGTATCGGTTGACTTCCGCGATCAAGTATAAATGTCCCCGATTGTAAAAGAATAGATGTAGGTTGCGATCGCTTCGGAGATGGTTTAACATCCCAAGGACGAGACATCAAGAGATTAACCCGCTTGGCTAATAGTGGCTGCAACAACGGCCGTGGATCTTTCTGCAAGCTGAAAACACAGCCGATAATCGTGGCAATTGCTAAAGAACCCAAAACTCTAAAGACAACAATTTCGGGCTGATCTCGAAAAGCGACCCAAGTTGACCAAACGACGATGGGATTGATCGTTGGTGCTGCTAAAAGAAAACCCATAGCTACCGAAGTCGGCATTCCTTGCATTAACAAGCGTCGCGCTACCGGAACATTACCACATTCGCACACTGGAAATAAAAACCCGACACAACTCCCAACAAACGCTCCTAAAATCGGGTTGCGAGGTAGTTTGGCTATAAGCTGGCGCTCATCAATCAACAATAGCAGCGCACTAGAGAGCAAAACTCCTAACAGTAAGAAAGGGATTGCTTCGACTAGGAGACTCAAAAAAAGAGTAAAGGCGCTGTAAAGTTGTACGATCATGACTGCCTGTTTGGGCTTTTTGATTTAGACGGCAATTAGAAGTGAAAGGATTCGTCATTAGTCACTAGTCATTAGTCATTAGTTCTTAGTTATTTTTATTTAATCTAATTGCAAGATTTCTACCTCTACCTGACCATACATCATATTGCGATCAACTGCCGAGAGAATTTTCTGATTAGCTGCATTGGAAAAGAGACACTTACACGCGACTCGCGCCAGCCCAAAAAATGTTAGTTTTATTGTTAGTTTTATTGTTAGTTTTATTGTTGTCTTTCTCTGTCACTCTTACTATTTTTACCATTACATTTTTAACCCTACCAATTTTCTGACATAATTTAGGTTTTGTCCTTAAAAGTACGGAAATTTTATAAAGTGTTAATAAAGACAACTATAAAGTTTTGATGAAGTTGAAGAAAGTTTATAGATGACTATCTTAATTTGCATAAAAAAGCTTCAAAACAACGAAATACCATAGAAATTCAATGAAGATTTTGTGAAGAGACTCCATTGATAATAACAATCGCATAAAATCGAAATTAATGTAATTTGATTATCAGTTTGAATGCTAAGTTTCATGTCAAGTAAAAGATTCCTAACCGTAAATCAAAAAGAGGCGTTACTAAAAGCCTTAAAAGACAATGACTGCTCTAATTTTATTCAACGAATCTTGATGTTACTTCTGAGAAACGAAGGAAAAACTTATCAAGAAATTGCTGATTTTCTAGGTTGTTCTTATCGAACTGTAGCCTACTGGTGCGTTCACGGCGATCCAGAGGATATAGAAAGTCTCAGAGACAAGCGAACTAAGGGAAACTATCGTAAAGTCACAGAAGAATATATGCAGTTATTGATGGAAACTATTGCTCACGATCCCAGAGAGCTAGGGTATCAATTTGCTCGCTGGAGCGGCGATCGCTTGGCAGAGCACCTGGCACAGTCAACTGGAATCGCATTAAGTGGCTCACAAATTAGAAACATCTTAAGGAAAGAAAAAATCAACTTGTCCTTGGGAAAAAAAAATCTAGCAAAAACTAGCAAGCATCGTATGTGCGCCTAGCAGCCGTAACATCTTTAGCAGCTAATTGGATATTCTTCGCAAAATTCTCCAGTGCATCGATCTAGTTCGATCAACATTTAGTCAAGACACAAAAGTTGCCAGATTCATTTCTTGTCTGCGATCATCGTTAAAACCTTCCAAAAAACTCTAAGCTCTGGCAACTGAGTATTGTGTCTTCAATCAAAATGCTATTATCAACTCGCTTGGCTTCTTCCCAGTTAGTGATCGCGACGAACAAGAGGAACAATCAGACATTATTACCCCTTTAATGACCTGGGAATAAGCTTAATTCGTCCAGCATCCATTTCACTCATGAGTAACTCCAGAGCTTCGTAGTTAGTTTTTTTATAGTTCTTGACATTAATTAATTTTTGGCTACATTGGAAGAATGTTGTCGTTCTAATTTTCTTGTCAGTAAAAATACATAAAAGAATGTTTAATTATCGATCTCATAGCCCTCCTGTTCTCATCAGAATTTTTTAGGACTTTGATAACTTCCTTTACTTTTTTTTAAGAAACTATCGATAAAATTTAAAATTGTCATCCATCTAGCGATTGATTTCAGACTGACTAGTTCAAGATATGCTTTTCGTATCGTTTCACGTCTTCTGAGAATGGAGTGTATTTTTTTTAAAAAATAAAGTTGTGGATTGACTAGACAAAAAGCTAAACCTAATAAAGCCAGGTTGACTGCTGATTAAGACAATAGATTGCCTATGAACACTATCTAATCGAGGAATTTGCTATCAACTGTCTATTATCTAATTTAGTATTGTCCAGGGAGATTTCAAAATAAGGTGACATCATGAAAAATAGTATAGTGTGTTGTGAAATCGCTAGCTTTGAACCCAGTGGCTATATTACAGCAGCGAATGTCAATGAGTTTAAACAAGCTTTAACGACGGCAGTAACCTCTCAAGACTATACTGTCTTTTTGGTAGACATGAGCCGCGTCGAATTTCTTGACAGTGCTGGACTGATGGCAATTGTTAGCGCCTTTGGCCTGACACAAAGTCTTGGAAGAGGTTTTAGTCTTTGTTCGCTCGTTCCATCAGTGCGTATTATTTTTGAGCTAACTCAGTTAGATAGAGTCTTCGAGATCTTTGAAAACCGCCATGCTTTTGAAGAGGCATTA
This sequence comes from uncultured Pleurocapsa sp., assembly GCA_964441015.1. Taxonomy (GTDB): domain Bacteria; phylum Cyanobacteriota; class Cyanobacteriia; order Cyanobacteriales; family Microcystaceae; genus Hydrococcus. The sequence goes on along the minus strand of CAYTUO010000006.1, from coordinate 4,041 downwards.
GAGCAACTGGTAGCAGTTTAACTTTTCTAACGTTTGGAAATCTCATTCTTGAGGCGATCGCTCTCGAAAACATCCGGTATATTAGAAAAGCTGAGGGTTAGTGCCAAGCTGAATACCGGAGGTTTGTTATCGTGGCGGTTGCAATTGAAAAAGTCTTAACATCCGAGATCGCTAAACCCGCTCGTTACCTGGGCAATGAATTAGGATCTATACATAAGCCGTGGGACAGCGCTCAAGTACGTTGGGTTTTAACTTACCCAGAAGTGTATGAAGTAGGAGCATCCAACTTAGGGCATATCATTCTCTACAACATTTTAAATGCCCAACCGAGACAACTGTGCGATCGCACTTACTTACCTGCCCCCGACCTCGCTGCTAAGCTACGTTATACCAAAACTCCTCTATTTGGACTAGAATCGCGAAAGCCACTCACTGATTTTGATATTCTCGGTTTTAGCCTAAGTTACGAGCTAGGGGCGACTAATATCTTAGAAATGCTCGATTTAGCAGATATTCCTCTGTCCTGGCCAGAACGGACAGCAGGAGATTATCCTTTCATTTTTGCAGGAGGACAGACAGCCACTTCTAACCCCGAACCCTATGCCGACTTTTTTGATTTTATTGCATTAGGCGACGGGGAAGAACTCTTACCGGAAATTGGTTTAGTTATTGAAGAAGGCAAAGCGGCCCGATTGAGTCAAGAAAAATTACTTTTAGATTTGGCGCAAGTCCCCGGCGTATACGTGCCTCGATTCTACGACGTTGCTGAGGATGGTTCGGTTCGTCCCAATCGTCCAGACGTACCTGCAACGATTCTGCGGCGGGTAGCTACTCCCATGCCAGCCTATTCTATCGGGTTGGTTCCCTTTATAGAAACCGTTCACGATCGCCTGACAGTCGAAATTCGTCGGGGATGTACTCGTGGGTGTCGCTTTTGCCAACCAGGAATGCTGACTCGTCCCGCCAGAGATGTAGAACCAGAAGCGGTAATTGAAGCGATCGAAAAGGGAATCCGCGCCACAGGTTACAATGAATTTTCTTTACTCTCCCTGAGTTGTTCTGACTACCTCGCCTTACCAGCAGTCGGGATAGAAGTCAAAAATCGCCTCAAAAATGAAAATATCTCCCTCTCTCTACCCAGTCAACGGGTCGATCGCTTTGATGAAAATATTGCTAATATTATCGGCGGAACGCGGCAATCTGGTTTAACCTTTGCTCCAGAAGCAGGAACCCAACGAATGCGGGATGTCATCAACAAAGGACTCACCAACGAAGAATTGCTCCGAGGAGTTAAAACCGCCGTCGAACAAGGTTGGGATAAAGTTAAACTCTATTTTATGATCGGCTTGCCAGGAGAAACGGATATCGATGTTATTGGCATTGCCGAAACCGTGCGCTGGTTGAGAAGAGAATGTCGTTTAACCGGAAGAAAGCGCCTCGACTTCAATATCACGATTTCCAACTTCACCCCCAAACCCCATACCCCTTTCCAATGGCATTCCGTCTCTACGGCTGAATTTATCCGCAAACAAGAACTCTTGCGCCAAGAATTTAGTCGGATCAAAGGCGTAAAAGTCAATTACACCGATGTTCGTATCTCGGCAATGGAAGACTTTTTAGGACGGGGGGACAGACGATTAGCTGCTGTCATTCGTCGCGCCTGGGAACTCGGTGCGGGAATGGATGCCTGGTGGGAAAATACAGGTAAGGCTTTTGCCGCTTGGGAACAAGCGATTTCAGAATCGGGATTAACCTGGAAGTACCGCCAAATCGAAAACGGCAAGTGGAACGTTTTTGGGAATTCAGAATCTAGGAGTTCAGGAGTTCAGGAGTTCGGGAGTTCAGTAGGAGAACAAAACATTTTACCTATTGGAGAAGTAGAATCCAAAATCCAAAATCCCCTTGATGCGCCTCTACCGTGGGATCATATTAATACGGGAATTGATAAGAAGTGGCTTAAGGAAGATTTGCAGCGAGCCTTAGAAGCAGCAATTGTTCCCGATTGTTCTTTTGATGGCTGTTCTCACTGCGGTGTCTGCGGACTAGATTTCGGGCACAATATCGTTGTCGAAGCGCCGCCGATTCCTCAATTTGTCGGACATTTCCAACCCAACCAAAATCGAGTCCAGCGATTACGAGCCTGGTTTGGCAAGCAAAACGAGATGGCATTAGTGAGTCATTTGGATTTAGTGCGCTTGTTCGATCGCGCCGTGCGTCGTGCTGCATTACCCATTTCTTTTACAGGAGGTTATCATCCAGGGCCGAGAATTTCCATTGCCAATGCTTTGCCGCTAGGTGTAACTAGCAGTGGAGAAATTGTGGATTTTGAATTGACTGAATCTATTGACATCGAAACGTTTCGCCAAAAATTAATCGCTCAGTTACCAACAGATATTCCTATCTATCGAGTTGAAGAAGTTGACGTTAAATCCCCACCGGCTACAAGTTTGCTAGAGAAAGCTGCATATTTAATTAGAGTTGAAGTAGTCGAGGGAGCTTTGATAGAACAATGGCAAAGTTGGATTAATACAGTTCTTGCTCTCAAGGAAATTACTTGGGAAAAGACGACTAAGTCTGGGAAAAAGACAACAGTGAATTTGCGCGATCGCCTCTTTGAATTAACCCTCGAACTGCAAGAAAATTCAACAGAACAATCTATCGCGTTGCGCTATGTGGGGAGTTGTCGCAACGACGGAACCTTACTACAACCAGAACATATTATCTATATGCTCGAACAAGTTTCCGGTCAAGAGTTGCAATTATTACAAGTCCACCGCCAGCAAATGACTAATATATGAAAATCGCGATTCTGTCCCAAGATGCTTCTCTCTACTCCACGCAAAGGCTGATGGAAGCGGGGGAAGCTCAAGGACATGATGTGCGGGTGATTAATTACCTGCGCTGCTATATGAATATTACCTCCCACAAGCCAATGGTATTTTACAACGGTCAGCCATTGGAAAATTTTGACGCGATCGTTCCTCGCATTGGGGCTTCTAAAACTCTTTACGGAACAGCCGTCGTGCGACAGTTTGAGGTGATGGGGGTTTTTAGTGCCAACGAATCCCAGGCAATTTCGCGATCGCGCGATAAACTGCGTTGCTTGCAAATTCTGGCCCGCGAAGGGATTGGTTTGCCCGTAACCGGATTTGCCCACGACACTCAAGATATTGACGGCTTAATTAAAACGGTTGGCGGTGCGCCTGTCGTGATTAAACTGCTAGAAGGCACTCAAGGAATTGGCGTAGTTCTCGCCGAAACTCACCAAGCGGCTAAGTCAGTCATTGAAGCCTTTCGCGGGTTGGATGCCAATATTTTAGTCCAGGAGTACATCAAAGAAGCGGCAGGTACCGATCTTCGCTGTTTTGTGGTCGGGGGTAAAGTCATCGCGGCAATGAAACGCCAGGGTGCAGAAGGCGAATTTCGCTCCAACCTGCATCGAGGAGGCAAAGCCGAAAAAGTGAAATTAACGCCCGAAGAGAAGAGTACAGCAGTACGAGCCGTGAAAGCAATGGGATTGAGCGTAGCAGGGGTAGATTTGCTTCGTTCTAATCATGGCCCTGTGGTCATAGAAGTAAATTCTTCGCCAGGGTTGGAGGGGATTGAAAAAGCAACTGGCGTGGACGTAGCAGGCAAAATTATTGAATTTGTGGCGAAAAATGCGGCGTATGGGTCAATACGCGCTCGCATTCAATATTAAAACCCACATTCCGGTGTCCAACAGACGCGATCGCCTTGTCCCCAAAAACCGCTATATTTAGTTACGCGGAGATCTCCTAACACCTTCGTTAAGTCAAAATTTTATGAGTACCGATCGCCAGATTTGGCTCTACGATACCACCCTCAGAGATGGCGCTCAGCAAGAGGGAATTTCCCTATCTGTAGAAGATAAACTCAGAATTGCTCGCCAACTCGATGAAATGGGAATTCCTTTTATTGAGGGAGGATGGCCCGGAGCCAACCCGAAAGACGTACAATTTTTCTGGCAGCTAAAAGAACAACCCCTCACTCAAGCTGAAGTCGTTGCCTTTTGCTTCACTC
>CAYTUO010000005.1:27748-31067 GCA_964441015.1 uncultured Pleurocapsa sp. | reverse complement strand
GCTAAACTGATGGGTTGTGCCCGTTGTAGGTGGGTATATCCAGGGATGAGGGTTTCGATCTGGGCTTCGGCATGGCGTAGCAAAACCTGTTGGAATTGCCGCAACCGAGCGCTAAGATCTTCAAGGCGATCGCGCAGATAGAGGCGGATATCAGTGCCTACTTGGTCGTTCCGCGATCGCGCCGTGTGTAATTTTTTGCCCACATCCCCGACGATTTCTGTCAAGCGGCGTTCGACGGCAAAGTGTACGTCTTCTTGGTCGATCCCTGGATTGAACTTGCCTTCTCGATATTCTTGACGGATTTGTTCGAGTCCGCCAACCAACTGCTCGGCTTCTGAGTGGTCGATAATCCCCGTATGAGCTAGCATTTTCCCATGGGCGATCGATCCCGTTAGGTCGTATTCGAGCAGTTCGATATCAAAACCGATGCTTGCATTGAAGCGGGCGATCGCGGGATGCAACGTCCCTTCAAAGCGATCGCTCCAAGTTTTTTTTTCTGTCACGGTAAATTACTCAGCAAATCAAAAGTCACAATTGATTAATAAGCGGTAAAACTCCGAAAGATATAGCCAAGAACCAACCCGATTAGCAAGGCCCAGACTTGTCCCGATTCAATGAAATTATGGAAGGCATCTTGCATTTGAGCTATGACATCGACATCTTTATCGATCGCTCCTATTACCGTCACTACGTATTGGTTATTCAAACTGACTGGCGTTTCCTTTGCCGGAAGCAAGCTCATCAATTCAGTTGCGATCTTAGATCCTTCCAAAAACTCCATAGGGATTCCTTTCTCCTGAAAAATAACTTACTCCGATGATTGTACCCGCATAACCACCAAGGTCATATCATCGCTATTACTATTTTCTCCTTCGGCAAAGCGCTCGACTCGCTCGAACAGAAAATCGAGGATTTCCTGGGAGTTATGATACTGCTGACAGGCTTGCTGAAAAGCTTTTATTAAATTATCTTCGTCAAAGCGCTCGTTGCTGGGATTTACCGCATCTGTAAACCCATCTGTATAGTAAAGGATTGTATCTCCCGCAGCCAATTGAATCTGGGCATCTTCGTAGTTAGAATCGGCATCCACGCCAATTAACATTCCTTCCGTATCCAAGCGTTGGATAGTTTCGCGATCAGCTCGCCATAATAAGGGGGGATTATGAGCGGCGTTGCTATAGGAGAGAATCCGAGTTTTGGGATCGTACTCTGAATAAAATAGCGTGACAAAGCGGTGAGACTGGTCTAAATCGGCGTACATCACCCGATTTAAATGTTGCAGAATCTCAGCGGGAGAATGACGGTTAAGGACTTCTGCTCTGAGCATTCCTCGCGTCATTGTCATGATTAGACCAGCAGGAACGCCTTTGCCCATTACGTCGCCGATGACGATACTCCAGGGCACGCAGCAGGCAGTGTGTTTGTCAATTTTGCCTTCTTGATTCTGTCTTAATTGGTCGTAGTTGGAGGGAATAAAATCGTAGTAGTCTCCGCCAACGCGGTTAGCCGTCCTGCAACGAGCAGCGAGTTCAACGCCTTCAATTGTGGGGCATTTCCTGGGCAGTAGGCGTAGCTGAATTTCTGAAGCAATTTCTAGCTCTCGATCCTGACGTTCTTTTGAGCGAAGTTCGACAGTGAGTTCGTTATTGGCGATCGCGACGGCGGTTTGATCGGCGACAAGCTGAAGTAATTTGCGTCGAGTTTGAGTCCAGATATATTCAGGATCGCTGCTAAAGATGTAAAAACGCCCTCGTTCGACATTCTTGACTAAAACTGGCGTGCTATAGAGTCGCATTTGAGGGCCAAGGAATTGTCTGATTTGCTCGTCAAGGGACGAAGGTAATAATAAGATCGAAGGACTGTTGTCGTGCTGACCTCTCTGATTCCCTGAACTGTTAACTTGACGAATGACTTGCTCTAGTTTGCGACGGAGCTTTTGAGTTGCTTGATGCTCCTGACAATGGAACTGTTCTAAAGACACTTGACCGTTCGCTTTCAACAAAATCAAAGCGCTGCCGTCAGCATCGGTGACTCGTGCCGCCATTAGTGGCGTTAGCTCCAAAAACTGATTGAGGTTATTAAAGCTACGCAAAGCAAAGCCCAGAGAACTCAACAAGTTTTGAATCTTGTTTTGCTCTCGATATAAACTAGCCACCAGTTCTTTTAGTGCCAACACTGGCGTAGTTTCAGTTCTGACAAAACTAGGGCTGGCACTCTCATCAATTGAAGAGGGCTGGCGGGGAATAGGCACAGCAGTCATTGTATGTAGAAAGCATTAATTAGGCTGACAAAACGATTTAGCAGTTTGTGAAACTAGTACAGCTTGTCGGAAATAACCCTGCCCTCAAAAGAAGTCTAAAAGATTGACCAGTCAATTGATTGAACTAACTGATTACTGATTACTGACAACTGATACTAGGCGTTGAGAGATCGCGATCGCCTGGTTAAAACTACCAGTATAGTAGATACTCAACTCAATCCAACAAAACTTGAGTTGATACATAATAGCGTCGATCGGCACTTCTGCCAATGCCCTAACAAAAAAATCGAAAAACTTGATGTTTTACTTAGTTTTTTCTCTCTTGGCGATGCTTTCTACTCTGAGAAAACGTCTGAACTTGGCCATCATTATCGCCAGTCTTCTGCTGGTTTATGCGAGTCCCGTTTGGGCAAATGAACGTCCTAATCCTCAAGCCAGACTGACTGAAGCAGAGATATCCCAGCAGTTACAAAACTTACCCGGTTGGACGATTGAAGAGCAGCAACTTCGTCGTACCTATTCTTTCAAAAATTTTGTGGAAGCGATTAATTTTGTCAATCGCTTGGTAGAACCTGCTGAAACAACGGGTCATCACCCGGATATCTCAATTTCTTATAACCAAGTCACCATTAGTTTAACCACTCATGATGTCGGCGGATTAACCCAAAAAGACTTTGACTTGGCAAAGATTATTTCACAATTGTTTCTCCAAACTCAATCTAAATAAGCTCACGGGGCGATCGTACCCAAGAAAGTAGATCGCCCAACAAGCTTTATATTTTTTCTTCTGTCTGACTTTCCGTTTTTAGCGAGTTGCCATTAGAAAGTTCTTCGCCAAATAAGTCATCAAACTCATCGAGATTGAAATGACCATTGGAGGAAGTCTCTGAAGACTTATCCGCAGTTTCTTCAGCTTGGAACATATCGAAGAAATCTATCTCAGAGCTAGAAGCGCTCTCTTTGAATAAGTCATTAAATTCAGCAGCTTGTCCATTCTGCTTAAGTTCAGCTTGAGAGTCGGAGAAGAAATCGCCCCAGTCGGATTCGTTGCTTTGGGGA
>CAYTUO010000005.1:15913-27648 GCA_964441015.1 uncultured Pleurocapsa sp. | reverse complement strand
CTTCAAAAGCGCTGGCTCCTGGCGTGGCTTCGGCGGCCAACATTTCCTCGAAAGCGGGTTCGGTTGAGGAGGTTTCGGCGATGGGTTCAAGGCTTTCTGGGCTGAAGTCTTCAAAAGCAGGAGCTTCTGCTGTGGCTTCGGCGACAGGTTCAGCAAAGGGAGAGAATTCTAGGCCATCCTCTGGAGTGACTTCAGCGACTGGTTCTGGGATTTCAGGTGCAAAACTGTCGAAGGCAGGAGCTTCAGGTTCAGCAACTAATTCAGCTATGGGTTCCTCTGTCTCTTCAGTACCCAATGCTCCAAAGATAGCGGCGGCTCCTGCTGCTACTGCGGCTCCTGCTACTGCGGCTCCTGCTATTGACCCTGTTGGTGATTGAGGGGGATGTTCTTCTTCAGCAACTGCAAAATTAAGATTATCTGGGGGGATAGTTTGGTAAGCTTGCTGTAGTTCTTGAATTTGAGCCTGATAAGTTGACTGTAGTTCTTGAATTTGAGCTTGATGAGCTTCTTCAATTTCTTTGAGTCTAGCTTGGTGAGATTGTTCTAATTCTTTGATTCGCGTTTGATAGGATTGCTCTACTTCTTGAGATTTACCTGAGAATTTCTGGTGTTCGTGAAGTTGAGATTCAGCTTGTTCTAATGCTGCGCGGGCTTGGTCTAATCTCTGTTGAGTATTTTCTAATTTACGATTTTGTAGGAAATATATTAAGCCTGCTCCTAATAGAAAACCAATAATACCAACAAATACAATTGCCATAAGTGCCTCCAAAATGCGAGATTTAATCTTTATTAACTAATATGCCCAATCTTCTCGAACAAATTACCAGGGTTGATTAATTGACAATTTTTCTAATCCAGGTTGTGTGAAAATGCTGCAAGTTATCTCTATATCTACGCAATTGTCCATATAAAGCTGAAGAATATCCAGAAAATCTTTAGATTTGAGTGTAAAAATTTTATAACTCAAGGATTCTGCTGAATTTCTCTGTAAGCACCATAAACACCCTTAACGTTATACCAATTGAGGAAAATTCTCGCAATTTCTAGAGCAAATTGAGATTTATCGCGATCAATCAACCATTGCAACAAAGGAGCCATTGTTCGCTCGTTGAATCTTCCTCCCAAGGAAAGCAACCCCCACAGGAGACGATGTAGCCAAGTCATCTGGATCATCATCCGCACTTCCCAAGTAGGATGTTTTTGGTAAAAGAGAACTCCCATGCGTCCGCGTTGAATTTCTTTCTCAATTAGCTTGGGAATTTGTTCTAGGTTAAAGGGGGGGTGCCAATGATAGCCGACAGCAGCCGGACATTTGATTAATTTCAGTCCTAATTTTTTGAGACGAACCCCTAATTCCAAGTCTTCCCAGCCGTAAAGTTGAAAGCGGGTATCGAAAAGTCCAGCTTGTTCGAGCCATTTGCGAGCGATCGCGACATTGCCAGTAGCAAAATAGGCGGCTGAAAAGTCAGTTAGTTTGTAAGGTTCAGCAGTAGGTTTATCGAAATTGCAAGTGTTGATAACCGAACCATAGGTGAACAAGCGATCGCTCCCTAGTTGTTTTTCTCCACTTGTCAATGCGTCAGCGTGTGCTTGAAGAAAATGTTTGGTGACGACCAGATCGCTATCGATGAAGACGATTGTATCGCCTCTAGCTTTCTCTACGCCTAAATTTCGAGCCGCCGCCGGCCCTTGGTGAGTTTGCGAGAAACAACGGACGTGGGGAAATTTATCCGCACGATCGCCTAACCATGCTAAAGTCCCATCGGTCGAACCATCGTCAACCAGGATAACTTCGTAGTCGCTAATTTTAGCATCGCTCAATTGCTGATTTTCCAAGGCTGCTAAGCACTTTGCTAAAATCGACTTGCGGTTATAGGTAGGAATAACAACGCTAAAAAACACGGGTTCTCCGAAAATAGCATTAAGTTTTCTTAAATTATTAATCAAATTTTCGCGATCGGGAACAGTTCTTGGCAATAAAAAGTTGGGAAATGCAGACAAGGTTCCTGCTGACTTGCTCGACTAGGGTTGAGGATAGACTCGTCCCTTCCACGCTCCACCTTGTCCGTACCAATGACGCAAAGCAGAATCAATGGTCATTAGGGTGTAGAGAAATGCGATCGCGGGCAAACAAACCGCCCATAATGGAGAAAGTTTGTACAGTCGAATGGTAGGTAAGTAAGCAACTGTCATCAGCAACCAAGTGACTAAACCAATACTAGCAACTCGCTCATTTCCCATTGCTCCTCCAATGATTAACGCTAGAGGCGGAACTAAGTAAACTAAAGTCATACCAAGGAGCGTACCCATCAATAGCAGGGAAGAGTAGTTAAGCTGAGTAAAAGCTGTCCGAGCTACCATGTTCCAAATACTCGCTAAGGAAGGATAAGGACGCAAGCTGCGTGTTGAGGTTGTCAATCCTAACCAAATTGATTTTGAATTATCGGATAAAGTTTGAAATTTAACGGTTTGAGCTAGGGAACAGTCATCAATTAAAGCTTGACGGACTATTTGAATTCCACCTATACGATCTAAAGCTTCGCGCTCAATTAAAATGCATCCTCCAGCAGCAGCAGCAGTAGCCTTTTTGGGGTCATTTACCCAAGGAAAGGGATAGATTTTTTGAAAGAAAAAAATGAAGGCTGGAATTAGAATTTTTTCCCATAAACTTTGACAGCGAAGCAACACCATTAAAGAGACTAAATTTAAATTTTCTGTCTTAGCTTTGATAACTAACTGACGAAGATTGGTGCGATCGTGTTCGATATCTGCATCAGTAAAAAGAAAATAATCGGGCGGTTGGGTTCTTTTTTGAGCGTGACAAATTCCTTGCTCTAGCGCCCAAAGTTTTCCTGTCCAACCAGGCGGTAAAGGGTTAGCTGAAATAATCTCTAACTGTCGAGTCTTGTTTAATGTTTCGGCTACTTCTCGTGCAATTTTAGCAGTTCCATCAGTACTTTGGTCGTCTACTAATATGACAGAAAAAGAACCAGGATAATCTTGATTTAAGAGCGATCGCAAGGTTTTTGCTAAGAGTTCAGCTTCATTTCTGGCAGGGATTACGGCACAGACTGAAGGATAGGATTCTAATTCAGTATTTGATTGGTTAAGACGTTGGTTAGATCGCCAAAATTGCCCTCGAAAGCCTAATAAATATATCCAAATGATTGAAGAGAGAACTGTTATTCCTAACCAAATGCGATCGGACATTTTTAAAAATTAATTATAGTGATAAATTGTGTACGGCGAGGGCAATATTGAATTTAACGAGAGTAAAGAAAAAACATTTTAAGCAGACATGGACTCAATCTAACCTTCTGGTAAATCCCCAAATTGTTGGCGGTAGCGATTGAGTAGTCGCTGTTGTTCTTCAAGAATTTCTTCTGCTGTCTGATATCGATTTCCTTGGCGATCGTACCAATATAACACCTCACGCTGTAAGCCTCCAGTTTGTGTCAATGAACGACCGATTCCTAATTCGATTTCTGACATCCAGAAAGGTTCGCCAATTTGCAGTTTATATGAGTTATCAACTAACTTATAAACTTCAAAAGACTGATGTCTATCTCGTTGCCAATAATCAGGATTATAAATCACATAATACAAAACTCCTAATTTGGCGTAGACTGCCATTTTATCGTCATATTCTCCCCCAGGAGTCGAAGACACAATTTCTAGGGCAAAAATGGGAATAATCGCCTTTTCTTCCCAAACAACGTAACTCTTGCGCGAACCTCCACTTTTTCTTCGTTCAACTCCTATACTTAAAAATCCATCTGGAACAACAGGAACAAGAGGACTGACTCCTGTCGTATGATAAATGGCCATATCAACGCCAAAAAACCAATCTTGACGATTTGACCAAATAAATTCGAGGAGAAACAAGAGAAAATTCGGAATAAAATTTTGATTTTCGTTGTCCACAGGAGTATCGTCCGAACAAGGAAGTTCGTTGCTAGTCGGTAAGTTTAGTTTGGGATCTGATTGAACCATCGATAATACTTTTGAACAACTCTATTAAATTTGTATCGATTTATCTAGATTATAGACTGCGATCGCAATGAGTATCATCATCATAAAAAAAATCAAAATATTTCAAAAAAAGATATTACTATATTTTAAATGTGAAATAAAATCAAATTTCAATTATGAAAAATAGTGTAAGCGTTTTAAAGGATAAGATTGAATATTTCTACTGAATTAAAAAAAAATAAATTGAATCTTTTTCTATTTTATAAACTTTATTAAACTTGTAAGATTAGCTACAATTATGAGAGAAAAATGGTTTAATTTTGTCAATAGCCGATTAGTTAGTTAAATCTCTGCCAGCGACCAGCGACCAGCAACCAGCAACCAAATAACAGGTAACTGTTTGTGACAGCTTCTTAGGAGGGGTGGCCATGCTATTAAATAACTACGACCCAGAAAGCTTTTATGACGAACTATTTCTAGACAAAGGAAAGCCTCGACCCCACGCTGCATCTTTAGCTAATTGGATGCAGAATTTGTCAGTGGCAGAATTACAGCAACACCAAGAGACAGCGCAGATTTCCCTCTTCAAAATGGGAGTTACCTTCAATGTCTACAGCGACGAGCAAGGTGTAGAAAAGATATTTCCCTTCGATATCATCCCGCGAATTGTGGCTGCCGAAGACTGGGAATACCTTGAAAAAGGACTCAAGCAACGGATTAGGGCGTTAAATCTCTTTCTAGCGGATATCTACGACCAACAACTTATTCTCAAAGATGGCAAAATTCCGGCAGAGGCAATCTATTCAGCCAAAGGGTTCCTCAAACCTTGCCTGGGCATGAAACCGCCTGCGGGTGTTTGGTGTCACGTGACGGGAACAGATTTAGTACGCGATCGCGACGGTCAATGGTACGTTCTCGAAGATAACCTGCGCGTTCCCTCTGGCATTTCCTACGTGCTAGAAAATCGTCGGGTGATGAAAAGCACCTTTCCCCAAATCTTCCAGACAATGGCAATCCAACCCGTAGATGACTATCCCAGCCATTTACTAGAAACCTTACTCAATCTAGCACCCCCCCAACTGCCCGATCCAACCGTCGTCGTCCTAACGCCTGGGATTTACAACTCAGCCTACTTTGAACATTCCTTCATCGCACAGCAAATGGGAGTGGAATTAGTAGAAGGTCGAGATCTGGCGATCGTCGATGGCTACTTGCAAATGAAAACCACTAAGGGACTGCGGCGCGTAGACGTAATTTACCGTCGAGTGGACGACGACTTCTTAGATCCGCAAGTCTTTCGTTCCGAATCTCTCTTAGGCGTGCCCGGATTGGTCGAAGTCTATCGTCAAGGTCGCGTCGCCTTGGCAAATGCCCCAGGAACCGGCATAGCAGACGACAAGGTAGTTTATGCCTACGTTCCCGAAATGATCCGCTATTACCTGGGAGAACAGCCGATCCTCTCCAACGTTCCTACCTATCTCTGTTGGCAAGATAAAGACTGCGAGTTTGTCTTGCAAAACTTAGACAAGTTAGTAGTTAAAGCAGCTAACGAATCTGGAGGATACGGAATGTTAGTCGGTGTCAAATCCACGCAAGCGGAACGGGAAGACTTCGCCCAACGGATTCAAGCTAATCCCCGCAACTATATCGCCCAACCGACCCTCAGCCTCTCGCGAGTCCCCACCTTGATCGAAGACCAGATTGAAGGCAGGCACGTAGACTTGCGTCCTTACATTCTCCACCGAGGCGAAGAAATTCACGTTCACCCAGGCGGATTAACCCGCGTTGCCCTCAGAAAAGGTTCCTTGGTCGTCAACTCTTCCCAAGGCGGCGGCAGTAAGGATACTTGGGTACTGAGGAAGTAAGATGGCAGTTATCAGTTATCAGTTATCAGTTATCAGTGATTAGTGATTAGTTATCAGTTATCAGTAATTGTAGTGTGGGCCGAAAAGCCCACGCGAGCGGGACGCTCGCACTACTAATTCCCAATCACCAATCACTAATCACCGATCACCAATCACTAATCACCAATCACCTTCTCACCAATCACTAATTACTGAAATGCTAAGTCGAGTTGCTGATTCTATTTACTGGCTGAATCGTTATATCGAACGGGCTGAAAATGTGGCTCGTTTTGTAGATGTCAATCTCAACCTCATGCTGGATTTACCGTTAGGGATGACCCAGCAGTGGGAACCTCTAGTGCTGACGACAGGAGATTTACAACTATTCAAAGAAAAATATGGGGAAGCAACCGCCGATAAGGTGATTCAGTTCCTCACCTTCGATGCGGATTATTCCAATTCAATTTTGTCGTGTGTGTGCATGGCACGGGAAAACGCTCGTTCCGTTCGAGAAATTATCTCGTCTGAGATGTGGGAAGAGGTAAATGCCTTCTATTTCATGGTCAAGGAAGCCGCCCAGAAACAACCTAAAACAACGTTACCGAGCTTTTTTACGGAAGTGAAACTATCCAGCCATCGCTTTGCCGGTGTAATGGATGCCACGATGACCCACAATGAGGGCTGGCATTTCGGACACATGGGCAGATTGCTAGAACGGGCAGATAAGACGGCACGAATTCTAGACGTAAAGTACTTTTATCTGTTGCCTTCCGCACGGTGGGTAGGAACGCCTTTGGATCAAATTCAATGGATCGCCCTCTTGAAATCGGCAAGTGCCTATGAAATGTACCGCAAATGCCAACATCGAATTACGCCTAGTAACGTAGCTGAGTTTCTAATTTTGGATCGTCAATTTCCCCGTTCTGTTTCCTTCTGTCTCAGCCAAGTTCAGCGATCACTCCACGAAATTACTAGCACTCCCAGAGGAACTTGGTGCAATGGGGCAGAACGCGCGATCGGTCGATTGTGTTCCCAGTTGGGCTACTTGACCATTGAAGATGTTATTGAAATAGGATTACATGAATTTTTGGATCAGATGCAAATCCAAATTAATAGAATAGGAGACGAACTCGGCTCGACATTTTTCGGACTCGAACCAATTTCTCAAAGTTTAGTCGCTAGCCAAGCTTAGACAGCGACTCGTAACGTCAAAGTTTTGGATAACCATTCTAATAGGCTAAAGCTAATCCATCGGCGCGAGGTTCGGAGGCAGCGACTAAAGTATCTCCTTGTCGCAGAATGATTTGTCCTTTTCCAAACATGGTTTCTGGTGCAATCTGAATCTCGTGTCCCCGTTTCCTCAATTCCTCAACAATCTGATGGGGTACACCCTTCTCTAAAAGCACGCTATTTCCTGCCAAAAATCGCCATCTAGGGGCATCTAAAGCTGCTTGAGGATTCATTTGATAGTCAGTCAAGTTAACGACTGCTTGCAGATGTCCTTGAGGCTGCATCGGCGCACCCATGACCCCAAAGGGCCCTAGCGGTTTACCGTCCTGCGTCAGAAACCCAGGAATAATGGTATGGAAAGGACGTTTGCCAGGTGCGACTCGATTGGGATGTCCGGTTGCTAAGGTAAAGCCAGAAGCGCGATTTTGTAGGGCAATACCCGTATCGGGAATGAGAATGCCACTGCCAAATCCCTCGTAGTTGGATTGAATATAAGACACCATCAAATCGCGATCGCTGGTACAAAGATAGACGGTTCCTCCTTTGGGCAAACCGGGTTTAGCTAAAGGAATTGCTGTTTCTTGGATGAGTTGTTGGCGTTCTCTGGCATAGGTTTTGTCTAGCAGTTGTTCGACAGATACTTCCATAAAACGCGGATCGGCAACGTGGCGATAAACATCTGCAAAGGCAAGTTTCATCGCTTCAATTTGTCGGTGAAAACTCTCGGCCGAATCGCGGGGATAACTTGCTAGATCGAAGCCTTCTAAAATATTAAGCGCCATGAGAGCGGCAATTCCTTGACCGTTAGGGGGAATTTCCCACACTTGTAACTGGCGATATTGAGTAGAAATGGGTTCTACCCACAAAGGTTCGTGACTGGCAAGATCGGTGGCGGTTAAGAAACCTCCTGTATCTGAGGCAAAATTGGCGATCGCCTGGGCAATTTCTGTGCGATAAAAACTTTCCCCACCGCTTGCAGCAATCTCTCTCAAGGTTTTGGCGTGTGCTGGACTTTGCCAAATTTCGCCCGTTTTTGGGGCGCGGTTATCGGGAAAAAAGACCCCTTTAAAGGGTTGAAATTCAGTCGAGGTTAAAGGGAGATAGACGGCTTCTAACCGCTTCCAAGCTTGGGCGGTGACAGGAGAAACGGGAAAGCCTCCCTCAGCATAGCGAATCGCCGGAGCAAATAATTGTTCAAACGGTAATTTTCCCCATCTCTCCCACAAACTACGCCATGCCGATACTGCACCTGGTACGGTTACGGTTAGCCATCCTAATTCTGGCATCGCTTCCATCCCCGCCAAGCGATCAAGAGGGAGATGTTCGGGACTTTTCCCAGAGGCATTGAGTCCGTGCAATTTCCCGTCCCATACTAGGGCAAAGGCATCTGAACCAATTCCGTTTGAGGTGGGTTCGACAACGGTAAGTGCGATCGCAGTGGCAATAGCAGCATCGACGGCATTTCCCCCTGCTAAAAACATTTCCATGCCTGCAAGGGTGGCTAGCGGTTGGCTAGTCGCAACGGCACAGCGTTTGCCCAGAATGACGCGCCGTTGGGAAGGATAGGGATAGTCGTTGATAAAATTCAAAATTCTTTCATTCAAAATTCAAAATTCATTACGAATTCCCAATCACCAATCACCGATCACCAATCACCAATCCTATCAAGTAATTACAGTAGGTTCCTCCCGTTCGGTAAACTGGCGAATTTGAGCAATTTCTTCGGCAAGGCTAATCAGTGGTGCTAGTGCTTTTTGTGTATCAAGATTGTGCTTGGTTGCATCGGGTTCATAACTTTCTAGATAGACTCGCAGCGTTGCACCTTTGGTTCCCGTACCGGAGAGTCGGTAGATAATTCGAGATCCGTCGGTAAAACCGATGCGAATTCCCTGTTTTTGGCTGATACTGCCATCTACCGGATCGATGTAGCTAAAGTCATCGCTATACTCGACTTGATAGTGACCAAATTGCTTCCCTTTGAGATCTACTATTAGAGAACGCAGGCGATCGACCATTTCATTGGCTCGTGCAGCATCGACTTCTTCATAGTCATGACGAGAATAGAAATTGCGACCGTATTTTTGCCAGTGACTGCGGACGATTTGCTCGACTGATTCCCCGCGTGCTGCTAGGATATTGAGCCAGAAAAGAACTGCCCACAAGCCATCTTTTTCTCGTACATGGTTAGAACCCGTCCCAAAACTTTCTTCGCCGCAGAGGGTGGCTTTTCCCGCATCTAGCAGGTTGCCAAAAAACTTCCAACCCGTAGGTGTTTCATAACAGTCAATCCCCAGTTGAGCCGCGACGCGATCGACGGCTGCGCTAGTGGGCATAGAACGGGCAACCCCTGCTAGTGAGTCCTTATAGCCTGGGATGAGATGAGCATTCGCCGTAATAATAGCTAAGCTATCGCTAGGCGTGACAAAGAAGTTGCGACCTAAAATCATGTTGCGATCGCCATCTCCATCAGAAGCCGCCCCAAAATCAGGTGCATCCTCGCCGAAGAGAATGTCTACTAACTCATGAGCATAAACTAAATTAGGATCGGGATGACCGCCGCCAAAATCTTCTAGGGGAATGCCATTGATTACCGTTCGGGGGGGTGCGCCCAACCGTTTCTCAAAAATAGCATGGGCGTAGGGGCCTGTTACGGCATGAAGGGAATCCATGCACATCCGAAATTTTCCAGAAGTGAGGAGATCTTTAAGGCGATCAAAATCGAACAAAGATTCCATTAACCGGATATAAGGGGCGACGGAATCGATAACTTCAACTTCCATTGTTCCTAGCTTAAAAGAACTAGGGCGATCGAGATTCAGATCGGCAGCTTCGAGAATTTTATAGCTTGCGATGACTTGGGTGCGATCGTAGATAGCTTCGGTGACTTTTTCTGGCGCAGGGCCGCCATTTGTGACATTGTATTTAATTCCAAAATCGCCATCTGGCCCGCCAGGATTGTGACTGGCCGAGAGGATGATCCCACCAAAAGCCTCGTTCTCGCGAATAATGCAGGAAGCGGCTGGAGTTGATAAAATGCCACCCTGACCGACTAGTATCCGTCCTACGCCGTTGGCCGCCGCCATTTTTAAAATGGTCTGAATCGCTTGGCGATTGTAGTAACGACCGTCACCGCCGAGAACTAGGGTTTGACCTTCACAATTGAGGGTATCAAAAATGGACTGGACGAAGTTTTCCAGGTAGTGGGGCGATTGAAAAACTTTGACTGATTTACGCAGTCCCGAAGTTCCGGGTTTTTGGTCGCTAAAAGGCGTAGTCGAGATGGTTTTGATATTCATAATCGACAAAGTGGTGCAAAATTTAATTTAGGGTTGGCAATCGCACATTACAAATTTTAATGGAAGAGCAGATCGCAACCAAACGACAAACCTAAAATACTTGTCTACACAAAGAAATTATCGTTAAAATAACTCTGCTTCTTTAAACTTTTCCATTTTTTGAGCATTAGCCACTTCGCCGCAGGTGCGAGGGGTAGGAAATAGCTTACCTGGGTTAGCTAACCCTTTGGGATTAAAGCAATCTCTCACGTATTGCATGGTTTCCAGATCGATTTCATTGAACATATAAGGCATATAACAATTCTTATCCGAACCGATGCCGTGTTCTCCAGAAAGACTTCCCCCTGCTTCTACGCAGAGTTTGAGAATATCTCCTCCTAATTTTTCTACTTCTTCCCAGGCTCCAGGAACGGAATTATCATACAGGATCAAGGGGTGAAGATTGCCATCTCCTGCATGGAAAACATTGGCGATGCGATAGCCATATTGTTCGCTTAAGGCGTTAATTTCTTGGAGGACTCTAACTAATTGAGTGCGAGGAACGACTCCATCTTGTACGAAATAATTAGGACTAATTTTTCCTGCCGCAGCAAACGCAGCTTTGCGACCTTTCCACAATTTTAGGCGGGTTTCTGAGTCGTTGGCCGAGGTAACATTTCTGGCCCCATTCTTTTGACAAATTTCAGCAACGCGCTTTTTATTGGCAGCAACTTCTACCTGTAAGCCGTCCAATTCTACTAGCAAAACCGTCTCGGCATCTCTGGGATAACACCCCGTAGCGACGACATCTTCTACCGCATTGATACTGAGGTTATCCATAATCTCCATTCCCGCAGGAATAATTCCCGCACTGATAATATCTGCTACCGAACTACCTGCGGCTTCAATGTTGGTAAAGTCTGCCAAAAGAACGCAAATTGATTCTGGGGTTTTGAGAATTCGCAGAGTAATTTCTGTGGCAATGCCT
This sequence comes from uncultured Pleurocapsa sp., assembly GCA_964441015.1. Lineage (GTDB taxonomy): Bacteria > Cyanobacteriota > Cyanobacteriia > Cyanobacteriales > Microcystaceae > Hydrococcus. The sequence continues at coordinate 16,339 of CAYTUO010000005.1, read as the reverse complement.
AACGTTCCTTCAGATCCTACAAATAATCCGGTTAAATCATATCCTGGCATTTCAGGAATGGAGCCGCCCACATCGATAATAGAACCGTCGGGGATGACTAATTTTAAGCCCAAAACGTGGTTGGTGGTAACGCCGTATTTGAGACAGTGAACGCCGCCAGAGTTTTCTGCAACATTGCCGCCAATAGAACAAATAATCTGACTGGAAGGATCGGGAGCATAATAGAATCCAGCCCCGCTAACGGCTTGAGTCACCCAGTTGTTAATGACTCCTGGTTGTACGACAACGCGCTGATTTTCTAAGTCAATGTCGAGAATTTGTTTCATGCGGGCCGTGACGATGAGAACGCAATCCTCAACAGGCAAAGCACCGCCCGATAAACCTGTTCCAGCACCTCTGGCAACCCAAGGAATTTGGTGGCGATCG